>DASQMM010000001.1:0-10766 GCA_035645495.1 Brevibacillus sp.
GATGCCGCACTTGCCCAGCATGGCTACATGTGCCAGGCTACCGACGATATCCTGACGCCACATCTGCTGGTCAAAAGAGATGGAAGCTGTATACTCTTCTACGAGCTGATTCGTCGGCTTCGTGAAGCGTCCTCCCCACAGTTTCATTGCTTGATCGCATCCTTTTCGTCCAAAATCTTGATGGCTGTATTCACGTTCTCGTGCAGAACGCCTTCATTTACTTCAGCATACACCTTGGTTGGCAAGCCCCACAGCTTGATGAAACCAAGTGCTGCTTTGTGGTCAAACTGGTCGCCGGCATTGTAGGTTGCCAGCTCGTGGCTGTAGAGCGAAGATGCCGATTTGCGTCCTACTACGATGGCATGACCTTTATGCAGCTTTACACGCACCACGCCTGTAACGTGTTTTTGAGTTTCCTCGATGAACGCTTGCACCGCATTACGGATTGGAGAGAACCAGAGTCCTTCATAGATGACTTGTGCCATTTTTTGCTCGATGATTGGTTTGAACTGGGCGACTTCACGCGGCTGGGTCAGGAACTCCAGCTCACGGTGAGCTAGAATCAACGTAGTTGCTGCAGGTGTTTCGTACACCTCGCGCGATTTGATCCCGACCAGACGATTCTCTACGTGGTCGATGCGGCCCACGCCATGGTTGCCCGCGATCTTGTTCAGCTTGAGAATCAACTCGGAGAGCGGCAATTCTTCGCCATTCAGAGCTGTCGGCACGCCTTTTACAAACGTGATTTCGATTTCTTCCTCTTCGTCCGGCGCATCTGCGATTGACTTGGTCAGATCATACGCACCTTCTGGCGGAGCTGCCCAAGGATCTTCCAGCACACCGCACTCGCAGCTTCTGCCCCAGAGATTTTGGTCGATGCTGTATGGATTGTCCAGATCGATCGGGATCGGGATATTGTGTTTTTTTGCATATTCGATCTCTTCATCACGCGTCCAGCCCCATTCCCGAACAGGAGCCACGATTTTGATGTTCGGGTTCAGCGCAGTGAAGGAAACGTCAAAACGAACCTGGTCATTTCCTTTTCCCGTGCAGCCATGTGCTACGGCTACTGCTCCCTCTTTCTCCGCGATTTCCACCAATACGCGGGAGATCAGGTAACGGGACAAAGCAGATACCAGCGGATATTTTCCTTCATACATCGCGTTTGCCTGCAAGGCTGGCAGTACGAATTCCTGCGCGAAGGCCTCTTTCGCATCCACAACGATGGATTTCAGGGCACCGACCTGCAGCGCTTTTTTCTGTACGAAGTCCAGGTCTTTTCCTTCTCCTACATCCAGTGCCACCGCAATTACGTCGTAGTTGTATGTTTCTTGCAGCCATTTAATCGCTACTGATGTATCTAAACCGCCTGAATAGGCCAAAACGATTTTTTCTTTAGACATCTTTCTTCTCTCCTTAGTGCCGAAGTTTTTCTTATGTGAGTAATTATACAAAGTGATTTATAAAAATACAACCTCTTTTCTCGAAACATCTCCCCTTTTTCACAGCCAAATAAAAACTGCCGAACAAGATTCATCTCATTCGGCAGTTCTGTGTACGTCCCTATTCAGTTAGGTAGGATACCTGGGGAACATAGGCTGCTCCCTTCTTCTTGCCGATCCAGTCCCGCTCGGCGATCGCCAGCCGCTCAAAATTCTCGGCGATATGAATATCTCCCTGGGAGCGCCAATCGGCAATGACCGGGTACATTTTGTCATAAAATCCATTAATGTACCACATGTCAAAAAGAAGGTCAGGATGTATAAGACCGTTTTTATGCAGCACGCCCACCATTTCAAAAAATCCGTACAAGGTGACAAAATGGGTAAAGCCCTCGCTTCCTCGGGGGAACTTCTCCCAAAACTCGGCAGGATTCACCCGTTCTGGCCCGTTCAACTCCTGGGCAAACCAAGCTTTTGCCGCTCTCATTCGCTCCGACTCATATTGATCGTACAGTTTGAGTATCATTTCTCCGTCTTGATAGGTAGGAATCATAGTCCCCGACTCTCCCCTTTCCATAATCAGGTAGACACTTTTATTATTGCGAGTCTCGTCCTCTTATGCAAGCGGCTTTCCACGTACCTGTACAATAGAAAAAACCGTTTGCCAGGATACACTTCCCTTCTAATGGAATGCATCCTGAAACGGTTTGTGTTCTTGCCCATTCTGCCTGATGATTTTTTCCAGTTCTTCCCGCGGTAAACTGTTGATTACGACGATGAAATGGCTGGCCAGTTCTTCGTCAAACTGTGTCCCTGCTCCCCGTCGAATCTCTTGTAATGCCTCGTCGATCGGCAAGCCTTTCCGATATGGCCGATCTGCCACCATGGCATCGAACGCATCTGAGACAGCCAGAATACGAGCGATTAGCGGTATCTCGTTTCCTACCAGACCGTCCGGGTATCCTTTTCCGTCAACCCGTTCATGATGGGAACGAATCGCAGGCAACAGCTCATGAAACATCCCTGCCTGCTTGATAATCTCATATCCGATCACCGTATGCTGTTTGATTTTATCGTATTCCTCCGGTGTTAATCTCCCTTTTTTATTTAGAATCTCATCTTCAATCCCGATTTTCCCGATGTCGTGCAGAATGCCGCCAAAATATACTTCATCGACTTTTTCCGGCGAAAGTCCGATCTGCTTGGCGATTTCCCTGCCCCAGTACGCGACTCGCAAGGAGTGTCCGCTTGTGTAACGATCGCGCGCGTCTATGGAAGCCGCCATCGTCGTCAGGAAGTTATGGTTGAATCGCTTGACTTCCTCCACTTTTTGCTGGAGTTTTACAACATTGTCGTAATAATGATGGAACACAAAGCTGATCGTTAAGAAGGCAATCACCATAGGCACCAGGGCAATAACTCCGTAGTACTCTACGAGGCGAGACCCTACCCCAGCCAAGATCAGCAGCAATAAATAGGTTGAAGTAAATCCTTTGGATATCGCGATAACCGTCCGAATCCAACTCTTGTTTTGAAAATAGGAAATAGCCAAACCTACCAAGACTAAATTAACGAACCAGTAAACGACTGTCAGTATCAAATCCGAGATAAGCGGTGATAGAAAGTCCACACTTTTAAGCAAATTGTTTAGATAAGCAACCGTCCATATGGTCATGAGTAACTGACCGATATTCATAAGTGCCTTTAATGGATTAATACGAACGAGCGTTGCAATAATAATGGCCTCAATAACTGCTGTCCAAACACCGACCCAAACTCCGTAAAGAAGAATTCCTGAAAATATGACTGCATTGTTCACGGTCATAATGGTGCTTGCGTTTCTTACTGGAGTAAAACATGAAAAGATGGTAAGGAGAGTATAAATAAATAATACTCCCCAATGCTCTCTTGGCTCCCATTGAGACAAAGCTGAATAGAAAATACTGATTGCAGCTACAACGAAACCAATCTGGACTATGATCCCCTTTATATAGAATCCAATGTTATTTTTTTGCCGCATAGCTCTTACCTTCTCGAAGACGTATTAAGGAGATCGGTTTATTCATCAGGCGTTGGACAAGTAAAAACGCCCCCAGCATGATAAAAATATCCCCGATACTAATCACCCGTGGAATGATTGAAGGCATGTAAATGACATCTGTTAAAAAGGGGAGATTGGTGCTTTCTGTCAAAACGCTATGCTTGAAATTGGTTCCGTTCACTACCGCTTCAAAATCATAGGGTAATTTTCTGGCCTGCACTGGATCAATCGGCATTTTGCCCCCATTTGTCCAGATTGCAAGCGAATTCAAAAACCATCCGACCATAAAAATTCTGATGTCTTCAAACTCTCGATTGAAAACAAGGAATGCCAGGATGAACAAATAAGCAATTGATATGAATATTCCACCGATTAACGGGAAGAATACGGCACACACCTGTAAGCCAATCGTGATAACCAAGAGATAAATTTTTTGGAATTTCGGAAACTCCTTTATTCTTCCTCCTCGTATTAAGGCAACGAGGAATGAAAAACAAATGACGTCCAGTAGCATGTCATTTTCCTCCAGGTTTAAGAAAAAACACCACTTGAAACAAGCGGTGTTTCTTCATTACGGTTAATTAGCCAATATGGTAGTTTGCCGATGTAGCAGCTACGATAGCTACCACCATCATAATTGCTGCGAACCATTTTTTCATCTTCGTTCCCCCTCCTTGTCACCATAGTGGAGAAAGCTGGTTTCGCTACTTTTTTAAGGTAGAAGCCAAGCGACCATATACAGCTTCTGCCTCCCTTCCTCTCAAAAAAGAGAGGGCGGATTCGCTACTCGCTCCGTACAGACCAAGCGACCAAATAAAGTCTGCACTTCCTCGCGCTTTCTTACCCATATTTTACATGTTGGTGACAAATTTCGGCAATGCCCGTTTTCTATTCTAGCAGTTTTTTTGCAAATTGATTCTATAGAACTAGATTCACTAGACCGAACATCATACTAAAGCTGCAAGAATAGCCTTTTGGGCATGGAGTCTATTCTCTGCCTGATCGAAAATGAAAGAACGAGTGCCATCGATGACACCTGCTGTCACTTCTTCGCCGCGATGGGCTGGCAGACAGTGTAAAAAGAGATAGTCCTGATCCGCATGCGCCACCAGCTTTTCATTTACTTGGTAGTCGGCAAATGCCTTCAGACGAACTTCATTCTCCGCTTCAAAGCCCATGCTGGTCCACACGTCCGTATAGATCGCATCCGCTCCCGCTACCGCCTCGACGACATCGTGCGTCAGCAACAGCTTGCCGCCGCTTGCCGCCGCGTACTCCTTCGCCTTTTGCACAATAGCGCTGTCCATTTCATAGCCGACTGGCGTTGCCACACGCATATCCAGGCCAAGCAGTACGGCTGCCAGCACCAAGGAGTTGGCGACGTTGTTACCATCGCCAATGTACGCCAGCTTGACGCCCTGCAGCTTCCCTTTATGCTCCCAGATCGTCAGCATGTCTGCCAACGCCTGGCACGGGTGGTAAAGATCCGTCAGACCGTTGATGATCGGGATCGAGGCGTGGTGAGCCAGTTCCTCCACGTACTCATGAGAGAAGGTGCGGATCATGACCGCATCTACATAGCGGGAGAGGACCTTGGCGGTATCGCTGATTGGTTCTCCACGCCCTAATTGCAGTTCTTTTCCACTCATAAACATGCCCATTCCGCCGAGCTGATACATCCCTACCTCAAAGGAGACGCGTGTACGCGTAGAAGCCTTGTCAAAAATCATCCCGAGCGTCTTGCCCTGCAACGGTTGGAATGGCTGTCCATGCTTCTGAAGCTGTTTGATGTGAGCAGCCAGTTGAAGCAATTCCATTAGTTCTTCACCGTTGAACTCGTCGATGCGCAAGAGGTCTTTTCCTTTATGCTTGCTGAGCGGCAAGTTGGGTAAGTGTTCCAATATCTTCACTGGCTGCATGAGAGCCACCTCTTTTCTTCAAAATGGACTGCACGTACAACTCAAACGTCTCGACTGCGGAAAACAGCGGCACACCTTGCTGGACCAAACGGCTGCGCAGTGTAAACCCAAGACGTCCCTGACGATTTCCTTTCGTCGCCGTCACCAGTGCAAAGGCAGCCTTTTCTTGCTGCAGTAGAGAAATCAGCTGGGCATCCTGTTCGAGCACATGGGAGACTGCAATCTGATGCTCTGCAAGCCAAGCGGCTGTTCCTGCCGTAGCTGCGAACACGGCTCCCTCTTCTTTCATCTGCGCCAAGGTTGCCGCTACCCCCGCTTGCTTGTCGCCATCTGTCAGGGACAGAATGACGAGACTGTCAGCTTGCCAATCCCCGTACATATTGTCCTTGAAAGCAAATGCCTTGCCTGCCGCCTCTGCGAAAGAGCGCCCCAAGCCGAGCACTTCCCCGGTCGATTTCATCTCGGGACCCAACGCCGGGTCGACTCCATTGAGCTTGACCGTTGAAAAGACAGGAGCTTTCACTACTGCAAACGGAATATCAGGCAGCAATCCGGTTCCGAAATTCATGTCGGCGAGCTTTTCACCCAACTGCGCGCGTACTGCCAACTGGACCATCGGGATACCGGTTACTTTGCTGGTAATCGGCACGGTACGCGAAGCGCGCGGATTTACTTCCAGAACGTAGACGGTCGAACCGTCGATGACAAATTGAATATTGATCAGACCGACTGCACCCATTTCACGGGCAATCGCTTCTGTATAGCTTGCGATTTTTTGCTTCACTTCCTCGGACAACTCGGGTGCAGGGAAGAGCGCCACGCTGTCGCCAGAGTGAATTCCAGCCTTTTCTACATGCTGGAAAATACCCGGGATCAGGACCTGTTCGCCGTCGCAGACCGCGTCTACCTCCGCTTCACGCCCCGGTACGTATTTATCGACCAACAGCGGGAAGAAGGAGCTGCTGTGGGGATGATTCAGCCAATCGTTGATCGTGGCAGTCAGTTCGATGATGTCATGGACGACAGCCATTCCCTGTCCCCCGATGACATAAGACGGACGCATCAATACAGGATAACCGATCTCCTCGGCAATCGCCGCCGCGTCCTCCTGAGAGGAGACACCTTTTCCGGGGATGTGCGGAATGTCCAGCTTGCGCAGCATGTCGTAGAACAGCTCGCGATCCTCCGCTCGCTCGATTGCTTCCAAGGAAGTTCCCAACACCTTCAGACCGGCTTTTTCCAGCTTGGCAGCCAAATTGATCGCGGTTTGACCACCGAACTGCACCATGACCCCTTCCACTTGCTCATGCTCGGCAATATGCAGAACATCCTCAACATGCAGGGGCTCGAAGTACAGGTGGTCAGCCGTCTCGTAGTCAGTACTGACCGTCTCCGGGTTGTTGTTCACCACGACTGCCTTGATCCCGCTCGCCTGCAGCGATTTCGCCGCGTGTACGGAGCAGTAGTCGAACTCGATTCCCTGACCGATCCGGATGGGGCCGGAACCAAGCACCAGCACTTTGCGTCCTTCCAATGCTTCTACTTCATCCGTTCCCTGCCAATCGGAATAGTAATAAGGAGTTTGCGCATCAAACTCAGCCGCGCAGGTATCGACGATTTTATACGTTGGCGCAATGCCAGCCTCTTTGCGGGCTGCTTTTATCTGTCCGGACGTAGAGCCCGTCAAGGAAGCGATCGTCTCGTCAGCAAACCCGCGTTTTTTCGCTGTCAGCAACAGGTCTGTCGGCAAATCACGCCCCGCGTAGGATGCCAGCTCTGCTTCCAAATCCACAATCTTGCGAATACTGCGCAAGAAGAACGGATCTACACCTGTCAGGCTGTGCAGTTCTTCTTCCGTGAAACCTTTGCGGATTGCCTCCGCCAGGACAAACAGGCGAATGTCAGTCGCCTCTTGCAGGGCAACGCTCAATTGCTCACGAGTCCATGTTGCCAGCTCAGGCCGAACGAGATGTGTGCAGCCCTGTTCCAGCGAGCGCACAGCTTTCAGCAGGCCTGCCTCCAGGTTGCGTGCGATGGACATGACTTCCCCTGTCGCTTTCATCTGGGTTCCCAGCTTCCGGTCCGCCAACGGGAATTTGTCAAACGGGAAGCGAGGAATTTTTACGACAACATAATCTAAAGATGGCTCGAAGCTGGCGAAGGTGTATCCTGTGATCGGATTCGTCACTTCATCCAGCCCGAATCCCAAGGCCAGCTTGGCAGCGATACGGGCAATCGGGTATCCCGTCGCTTTGGACGCCAAGGCACTGGAGCGGCTCACACGCGGGTTTACCTCAATCAGTACATACCGATCAGACAAAGGGTCGAGAGCGAACTGGATGTTGCAGCCGCCGACGACGCCCAGGGAACGGATTACCTTGGTGGAGACGCTGCGCAGCATCTGATACTGCCGATCCGTCAAGGTCTGGGACGGCGCAACGACGATGCTGTCGCCAGTATGAATCCCGACCGGGTCCAGATTTTCCATATTGCAGACAATGATGCAGGTGTCATTGGCATCACGCATGACTTCATATTCGATTTCCTTCCAGCCTTTGACGCTTCGCTCAATCAGCACCTGTCCGATCGGGCTTGCCGCGATACCTCCAGCCGCCACTTTGCGCAACGACGGTTCATCCGCTGCAATGCCTCCCCCTGCTCCGCCCAAGGTATAGGCCGGACGCACAATGACGGGATAGCCAATCGAATTGGCAAACGCAATCGCTTCCTCGACGGATTCCACCGTGTCGCTCTCAGGCACGGGCTCGCCGATCTGCTGCATCAGTTGTTTAAACAGCTCGCGATCCTCACCGTTTTGAATCGCCGCCAAAGGCGTTCCCAGCAGCTCTACATTGTATTTTTGCAGCACGCCTGCCTCAGACAGAGCTACAGCCAGATTCAGGCCGGTCTGACCGCCCAATGTGGGCAGAAGGCCATCCGGCCGCTCCTTGGCGATAATTTCCGTGACGGACTCCAGCGTCAATGGCTCCAGGTATACTTTGTCGGCTAATTGCTCATCGGTCATAATCGTAGCCGGGTTGTTATTCACCAAGACGACCTGCACGCCCTCCTCCTTCAGAGAAAGGCACGCCTGTGCCCCGGCATAGTCAAATTCCGCTGCCTGACCGATGACAATCGGTCCAGAACCAATAACCAGTACTTTGTGTATATGTGGCAATTTAGGCATATCTGTTCGCTCCTACTACGCGCATCGATTGCAAGAATTGGTGAAACAAATGAGAAGTGTCGCTCGGTCCGGGATGTGCCTCCGGGTGGAATTGGACACTGAAAACGGGGAGACTCAGGTGGCGGAGTCCTTCGACTGAACCATCGTTGACGTTGCGATACGATACCATCAATTGGCGTTTGTCCAGCGATTCCTCTTTCACCACATACCCGTGGTTTTGTGAGGTCATATATACTTTGCCGGTCTGCAATTCCTTGACGGGATGATTTCCACCGCGATGACCGTATTTCAGCTTTTCTGTCTTCGCTCCGTACATCAGGGCCAATACTTGATGCCCTAGGCAAATGCCAAGCGTCGGATATTGCTCCACGAGCTTGCGCCATTCGCTGCAATAGGCGAGGAGATGCTCAGGGTCTCCAGGGCCATTGGAAAAGAGCAAACCATCTGGCTGCAGTTCATTGATCTTGGAAATGGGGGTGTCGAATGGCACCACGGTCACTTGGCACTCCAGTTCAAGCAGAGCATGAAGAATGGAGGTTTTCATACCCAAGTCCACGAGCACGATATGCTCACCGCTGCCTGCATAACGGACGATCTGCTGTGTGGAAACATCCGCTACCAGCGATTTTTTTGCATGCTTGTTTCGCAGGGAGACGACTTCCTCCGCAGTCAAGATACGGTCCGAGATCACACCGAACAGGGGGCCGTCTTGCCGTACGCGTTTGGTAATCGTCCTGGTATCGATCCCGGCTAGGATCGGAAAGCCGTATTGGTCCGCGACCTCCGCCAGCGTTTTTTGGGATTGGTAATGACTCGGTTCGTTGCACAATTCGCTGACGACCATTCCCGTAAGAGCCGGCTTCGCTGCTTCAAAATCCTGCTCGTTAATGCCGTAATTTCCGATCAGGGGGTACGTAAAGGTGACGATTTGACCAGCAAAAGAAGGGTCGCTCATCACTTCCTGATATCCTGTCATACCTGTATGAAAAACCACTTCGCCGACTCCGCCACTCCATGCACCGTATAGCGTTCCGGTGAACACCTCTCCACTCTCCAGCGTGAGGTATCCTGTTCCATGACCTGTATTCTCTTTATTCATCTATGAAAGCCACTCCTCTCCAAAGGACACTCGCTAGCCAAAATATATGCAACCATGTGTATTAATATACATTTCATTTAATAAAAATGCAACGAGTTTTTTGAATCTCTTCACTCGTTGCACTAGGTTTTTTCTATTTCAAAGCTTCGTTCAGGACAGCCATCACCTGTTCGATTTCTTCCTGCGTCGTAATAAAGGAAGGGAGCAAACGCAATACATGGGTTCCTGCCGACAGCAGCAAAACGCCATTTTCACGCGCATAGGCAATGACATCTCCTGCGGGAACGGCAAGCTCTACCCCCATCAACAGTCCTTTGCCCCGAACTGCGATCACTTTATCCGGATGTGCTGTCTGTAGCTTCAGCAGTCCCTCCATCAGCCTATTGTGAATCGCAGCGACCTTGTCGAGGATTTGCTCGTCCTCCATTGTCTCCAAGGTAGCGATCCCGGCTGTGGCAGCCAGCGGATTGCCCCCAAAGGTCGTTCCGTGTGTACCCGGAGTGAAAGCCTGCGCTACTTCCTCCGTCGCGACGATCGCTCCGATCGGGAAACCGCTGCCCAAGCCTTTTGCCAGAGAGATCGCATCCGGTTTGATCGCGTATTGCTGGAAAGCAAACCAGGTGCCGGTGCGCGCAATTCCTGTCTGAATTTCATCAATCAGCAACAAAAACCCGTGCTCGTCGCACAAATTCCGCAACGCCTTGACCCATGCCTCATCTGCAGGATTCACGCCACCCTCGCCTTGCACCAGCTCCAGCATGATTGCGCAAGTCTTGTCAGTGATCGCTGCCTTCACTGCTGTCAGATCGTTGTAGGGGACAGTGACAAAGCCGATCGGCAACGGTGTAAATCCGTCTTTGACCTTATCCTGCCCGGTGGCAGTCAAAGTGGCCAATGTACGGCCGTGAAAAGATTGGGCAAAGGTAATCACTTCATACTGATCCGTTCCCTTCACTTTTTGGGCGTATCTGCGGGCAATTTTGATCAAAGCTTCGTTGGCTTCGGCCCCGCTGTTGCAGAAAAAAGCTCGATCCAGCCCGGACAAGCGGGTCAGTTTCTCCGCCAGCACCTCTTGTTG
>DASQMM010000002.1:0-6560 GCA_035645495.1 Brevibacillus sp.
CGAGCAATGATGGCTCGCGCCTTTTTGTCGCCGGTCAATACACGGTTATGGATGACACGCGGGACATGAACGAGACGGGGGATCAATTTTCCGCCATTCCAGAAATATCCTCGCACCCTCCCATCCCCTCCCAGCACATGCCGCGGGTGAAAGAATACGGGCTCCAGTCCAAGCTCTTTTCCGATTTCTACATAATAAGGCAAGCGTTCGTATGACTTGTCTCCCCGAATCCCCTTCTGTATGATCTCCCAATCCAACATTATGCCGATTCTTTTCACAGAGATCCCCCTTGCAAGAATTCCTCTTTCTAGGGTATGTGCCTTCCGTGAATGGGGCGTGCCTATTTTTCAAACTTCTACACCGTTCGCCGTGCTTGTCAAAGTCTGCGCTTGCCCGGGAAAAGAAGAAGGGAGATTTATTCTGCCCTACGCTCGATCGCCAGCAAAAAGGGGGCTTGATTCTGCTGATTGAGGTACTGATATTTCAGGACAAGAAAACGGCGTTGGTCGAGTGACTGGCAGAAGCTTTCCACCGCATCCTTCTCTACTTCTCCTGCAGAATGTCCCCAATAGATCATGATCGTCATGATCCCGCCTTTGCGCAACAACTCCAATCCCGCTTCTATGGCACGCAAGGTGCTGGGAGCCAGTGTCGTGATTTCCTTGTCCGCACCTGGCAGATATCCGAGATTAAACATGATTGCCCCAGCCTTCAGCTGCAAATCTGCCATTTTTTCATGACTGCACTGATTCAGCTCGACCTGCTGGGATGCGCCATGCTGTTCCAGACGCTCTTTCGTCTTGGATAGCGCCTGGGGCTGAATATCATAAGCGATGACCGTTCCCTGCTCGCCTACTAACTGAGCAAGAAACAACGTGTCATTGCCGTTACCCATGGTCGCGTCGATCACGATTTCTCCTTTTTCTACACGCTCTCGAATAAGTTGGCGTGCGACCTCCAGTATATTTGGAAACATGTTGTTCTTCTCCTCTACGCAAAAACGATTCCTTAAGAGTTACAGGTCGATTTGAAGCCCGAACTGGGCAATATGGCACGGTCCATTCTGGTATGCCTTCGCTTGACTCTTCACTTCTTCCACTTCATACTCCGCATACAGATGAGTGATCAACAGAGAGCGGCACGCCAGCTCTTCTGCTATTTGAGCCGCCTCACGTACCGAGAGATGCCCTTTGGGTTCTTTCGGCTTGTTGTGATCCAGGTAGGTTCCCTCGCAAATAAATAAATCCGCTCCATCGGCGAAGCCATGCCACTTCGTGTTAGGACCACTGTCTGCCCCGTAGACGAGAACTTTTCCCGCAGCCTCCAGACGCATGGCAAAACAGGGATCTCCATCGCCGTGATCCGTGCGCAAAAAGGAAATCTGCATATCCCCAATGTTTATTTGTGTCTTCTCATCGATGGGATGAAAGGTGGTTGCCTGCTTGTACGGCAATGCCTGCGCATTGGCAATCGGCTGGGCAGGAGCATAGATAGGCAAAGGCTCGTCTTTTGGTCGCTGGGAAAACAACTGATGGACCATGATGCCGTACTGCAAGACTCCTACATCCGCAACATGATCGTGATGATAGTGGGACAAGAACAAAGCATCTAGCTGGTGGATCGGCAAATGATTTCCCAATTGAGCCAGTACGCCGCTGCCGCAATCAAGCAAAATGCTGGCGGACTGAGTCTCCACCAGGTAACCGGGGGTCGCACCATTGGGACCCGGGTAGGGTGATTGATACCCCAGGACAGTGATACGCATAATCTGTACACTTCCTTTCATAGAATGGAAAAAGTGGGACAGGAGGTCTGAGATGCAAGGATCATGGAAAACGGCATGGCAGATCGCTTTTACCTATATGGGTACCGTCGTGGGAGCCGGATTTGCCTCCGGAAAAGAAATCATTGAATTCTTTGTCCAATACGGCCTGCAGGGTTTGGTCGGCATCCTTTTAGCTACTTCCCTCTTTATCTGGGCTGGCATTCGCGTCATGTTGATCTCTTATCGAATCCAGGCAGACTCCTACCAAGCCGTCAGTACATACCTGTTCGGCCATCCCTTTGGTACGGTGTTCAACGCCCTGCTGCTTACCGTTCTTTTGGGTATTACATCAGTCATGCTGGCAGCCACCGGCTCGATATTCTGGGAGGCCTTTCAACTGCCATCACAACTCGGGATCTGGATTAGCATGATCGCCATTTTCTTTGTTACCCGCAAAGGCTTATTCGCCATTCACCGGGTAAACAGTATTTTCGTCCCTTCACTGGTAGCCTTCACTTTTCTGGTCTTTTGCTATGTACAACCCTGGGAAAGCCAGATGATTATTCAAGTAGAATCTCTTCGTCCCTGGGCCTGGTTGAGTTCACCTTTATACTATGTTGCCTTAAACGTATCTCTTACACAAGCCGTTCTCGTCCCGATAGGACGACAGAGCAAAAGTGAAAAGCCTTTGATCGCAGGCGGCATCATCGGAGGGCTCGGAATTGGTTTGCTGCTATTACTCGCGTTCGCTTCCCTTTCCGTTAAAATGCCCGGCATCTCGCATACCGAAATGCCCATGATCGCTCTGTTGCAAGGCTTGGGCCGAACGATTCCGCTGCTCTTTTCCCTCTTGGTCTACGCGGAAATTTTCTCTACAGTAGTGGCCAACGTATTCGGATTATCGGAACAATTGCGGCTCGTCACCAGGCTCCGCCCTACAACGATTCTGATAGGAATTCTTGTGATCAGCTATCTTGTCAGCTTTATCGGATTCAGTTCCTTGCTTCGTATTCTTTACCCCTTGTTCGGACAGCTCGTGCTGTTTTTCCTCGTCATGCTCTTCTATCGTCAATGGCGCAGTCCAATGTCATAGCCAAACGTGAAAAAAGGGGCAGTTCCCAATCGGAACCGCCCCTTCTTATCGTCCAAACCTTACGCGAATTCAGCTACCAGTTTCGCAAAGTCTTCTTCGGACAAGCGAATGTCTTGATTAGCCAAACCTTGTTCTTTGAAGCCATTAACGAGTGCTTCATAAGGTTTTTGCTCTGTATTTTGATAGATCAGACCTGTAATCAAGCCTTTGTGTTGCATCGAAGCAGACATCGCTTTGACACGGTCATGCGGATCGTAGCCTTCGATTGTATCTACTGGAACGATGTTCTCCTTGAACCAGTCGTATGTGTTTACCTTGTTGTAGGTTACACAAGGGCTGAATACGTTGATCAGGGAGAAGCCTTCGTGTTGGATTCCTTTTTCGATCAGTTCAGTCAAGCCTTTCAGGTCGCTGGAGAAGGATTGTGCAACAAAGGTTGCTCCTACAGACAGCGCCAGCTCAACTGGAGAGATGGAAGCTTCGATAGAACCAGAAGGTGTAGACTTGGTCACAAATCCAGTTGCAGAACGAGGAGATGTTTGACCTTTTGTCAGACCGTAGATTTGGTTGTCCATCACGATGTACGTGATGTTCATGTTGCGGCGGATCGCATGGACAGTGTGGCCCATACCGATCGCGAAACCATCACCGTCACCACCAGCAGCGATAACAGTCAGTTCACGGTTTGCCATTTTCACACCTTGTGCGATTGGCAGGGAACGACCATGGATTCCATGGAGACCGTAGCAGTTGATGTAGCCGGAGATACGGCCGGAGCAACCGATACCAGAGATTACGGCCAGATTTTCAGGTTCCAGACCTACGTTCGCAGCAGCACGTTGAATCGCAGCTTGAATGGAGAAGTCGCCACAACCTGGGCACCAGTTCGGCTTTACATTATTTCGAAACTCTTTCATAGTTGCCATGTTTAGTCAGCTCCTTCACTTCAGCATAGATTTCTTTCGGCAAGAATGGGTTACCGTCGTATTTCAGAACGGATTTGATCTTGTCCGCGCCACCTACGTTTTGTTTCAGCAGGTTGGTAACTTGACCTTGAATATTGTGCTCAACCACAACTACTTGTTTTGCTTTCTCCATCAGTGCTTTCATTTCATCAGCAGGGAATGGGTGGAGCAAACGAATTTGTGCATGGTTTACTTTCAAGCCATCGTTTTCAAGGCGAACTTTCGCCTCTTGGATCGTACCGATTGTAGAGTTGATACCCACGATCAATACGTCTGCATCTGCGTGTGGTGCATCCGCAACAACCGGTTTCTTGAACGTTTTCAGCACGCCTTGCAGCTTGCGCATACGTTTATCCATTTGTTGCACACGGTTTGCAGCATTTTCAGAAGGACGACCAGTTTGGTCATGCTCAACACCTGTTACGTGGTGCAGACCGTATTTTTGTCCAGGGATGACACGAGGAGAAACGCCATCTTCTGTTACTTCATAACGTTTGAAGAGGTCATTTTGCTCTTTCTCAGGCAACTCTTGTCCAGCCAACAGTTTTCCGCGACGGATTTCTACTTGGTTGTAGTCGAAAGGAGTCACAGTCTGTTTACCCAAGGACAGGGTCAAGTCTGTCATCAGAATGACAGGGAGTTGATATTCTTCCGCGATGTTGAATGCCTCAACCGTATCATAGAAGCACTCTTCTACTGTACTTGGAGCAATAACAACTTTCGGAACGTCACCGTGCGTACCGTAGATCATAGCATTCACGTCGGATTGCTCGATTTTGGTCGGCATACCTGTCGAAGGACCGCCGCGTTGTGTATCTACAATGACGACTGGCGTTTCTGTAATACCCGCCAGACCGATCGCTTCCATCATCAAGGAGAGACCAGGACCTGCAGATGCAGTAAGCGCACGAGCACCAGCAAAGTTTGCACCGATTGCCATAGTGACCGCAGCGATCTCGTCTTCTGTTTGAATGACTGTACCGCCAAATTTAGGCAGCTTTTTGATCAGATATTCCATTACCTCAGAAGCTGGCGTGATCGGATATGCAGGCATGAAACGGCAACCTGCTGCTACTGCACCAAGCGCGATCGCATCGTTCCCGATCAGGAACAGTTGCTTTTGAGGGTTGGCTTTTTCCAATTGGAATTCAGGCAGTTGTCCGCCTGTCAATTCTGTAACGAATTCAAAACCGCGGCGAATCGCGTCCATGTTCTTTTCAACGACTTTTTCGCCTTTGCGGAGGAACATATCTTCTACAATAGGACGGAAGCTTTCAACCGGAATTCCCAGAATCGCACTGGAAGCACCGATGGAAACCATGTTTTTCATCAGAGATGTTCCGAGCTCATCTGCGATTTCGGTAAGAGGAACAGTCAAGAAACGTACTTCTTTCAAACCGTCCGGCAGTTTTGGGTTGAATTTCGCATCAGCAATAATGATACCGCCTTCACGAAGTTCATGCGCGTTAAAATCGATGGTTTCTTGGTCAAATGCAACCAGAATATCGAGGTCGTCAGAAATTGCGCGCATTGGCGTTGTACTCACGCGAATTTTGTTGTTTGTGTGTCCACCTTTGATTCGGGAAGAGAAGTGGCGGTAGCTATACAGATGGTAACCCATCCGGTTCATTGCCATCGAGAAGATCTCACCAGTACTCTCGATACCCTCCCCTTGTTGTCCTCCAACTTTCCAAGAAAGTTGACTAATCATTCAGATTCCACCCTTTCAGTGACTGTGAGAAAAAGCAGCTTATCCTATCCATTTATTCGATAAGATGTGACAATATTGTGCATTGACAGTACCAATTGTAGTCCTGTCCATGTAAAATTGCAAGTGCTTTTACTCTACTTACTTTTGACCTGAATCGAATTTTGAACTTTGGTTCATTAATATCCTCATGTATCATTGTAGCACGTTTCGGAAAACACGCAACTCATTTCCTCGTACATTTTGCATTCCATTCTTTTCTTCAGCCACCAGCCATGAATCCCTGCTTCAATATAGAAAAAAAACCACGATCCTTCTACCATCAGAATGGCCTCTTTGCATGGCTTTCATACCCTATAGACACAGTATCAGGAGGATCCTCTCCCCATTAGAATATGTAAGGAGGCTTCATTCCGGCATCATCAGCTTGCCCATGACAAGGATGGCTTGTCTTTTTGGATGGACTTTTTGGACAAATGAAAAAACCTGTTCATTCTACGAACAAACAGGCAGGCCAATCGGCTTGTTGTATGATTATCTGGGCTCAACGATTAGTTTGATTGCAGTACGTTCCTCTCCATCAATCACGATGTCGGTAAAGGCTGGAATACAAATGAGGTCAACTCCACTCGGCGCTACGAACCCTCGTGCGATTGCTACAGCTTTCACAGCTTGGTTAAGCGCCCCAGCGCCAATGGCCTGGATCTCAGCCGCCCCGCGTTCGCGAAGCACTCCAGCAAGGGCACCAGCAACGGAATTGGGGTTAGACTTTGCTGAAACTTTTAATACTTCCATCCTTTTGAACCTCCCGTCTGATCGGAATCCTGTCATCATTAGAATGATATTCGCATAACCCCTAAAAATTCCTGCTAATCCCAAAGAAAGATTCAAAAAATTCAATTCTCTTCTTTATTATTCCATAAATAGATGGTCAGAGTCAATTCGGATCCGTTCCAGTTTTTTCGCGTGCCCTGTCGTTTTATCGAGAGTAATAACGACAGCATTGAGCTGGGCTGGATCTGGCGCCAC
>DASQMM010000003.1:0-4035 GCA_035645495.1 Brevibacillus sp.
CGGATGAGCCATTGCCCTCCATTCGTCATCTCGCACAGTCTCTTCAAGTAAGTCGCAATACCACATTAATGGCTTATGAGCAGCTCGTTGCTGAGGGCTATATTCGCGGGGAAGGGCGCAAAGGGTATTTTGCAAATGAAGTAGAGCCCCTTTACTTTCTAGAGGCCCGCAGTTCTTCTATTCCCAAGCAAGCAGATCCGGTACCATCTGTTCGCATAGATTTCCGCGCAGACGTCGTCGATCAATCGCATTTCCCTTTAAAAACGTGGAGGAGGCTCTCAAATCAAGTATTAGCGGAAAAGGACACCTTTCGATACGGGGATCCTTTTGGAGAATTGTGCCTTCGCGAACAAATCGCAGCCTATTTACTCCAGTCACGTGGGGTAAGAACAGATCCACATGCCATCATCATCGGAAGCAGTACCCAACAAATGCTCGTGTATCTCGGTCATGTCCTAAAACAGGAATTTTCCAGCATGATTGTGGAGGATCCTGGTTATGATGGCGCCAGGGAAGCGTTTCAGTTGAATGATTTTACACTTGAAACGTTGCCCGTTTTTGAGACAGGGGCTGATTTTTCAGACTTGGAACAGATGAAATCACGCATCATTTATGTGGCGCCGTCCCATCACAGTCCTTACGGGGTAAGCATGTCCATTCAACAAAGACATGCGCTGATCCATTGGGCAAACAAGAGGCAAGGATATATTATCGAGGACGATTATGATAGTGAGTTTCGCTATACCCAACAGCCATTTCCCGCTCTTGCTTCCATCGATGCAAGGAGAGTGATTTATCTCGGAAATTTCTCAAAGTGCTTTCTTCCCGGAATTCGGGTAAGTTATATGGTTCTGCCAGAGCCACTTATCAACAGCTATAAAAATCAATTCAAACATTTCGAGAGCACCACTTCCCTACTTAGCCAATTCACAATGGCGAAATTTATGGAAGAAGGGGAATGGAACCGCCATATTAAACGGATGCGGCTTGTGTATAAAAGAAAAATGCAGCACTTGGTTTCGGAGTTAAGAAATCATTTCAAGCGGAATATATCTATCATTGGTGAGCAGTCGGGTTTGTATGTACTAGTGAAAGTTCACTTGGACCGTTCAGAAGAATGGCTCATCCAACAAGCTGCCAATCAAGGAGTTAAAGTGTATCCTACCTCACGCTTCTTCATGAAAAACAAAACCGATAGACCCATGATTAAACTTGGCTTCAGTAATGTATCATGTGAGGAGATCCAGCTTGGTGTGGAGCTCTTAAAAAAGGCTTGGATATAAGTTTATCGCACGTTTGCCGCTTCAGAAAGAATAGCTTCCTACTGATAGAACGGGCCCGCCACTTCGGCTAGAACAACTGAGGAGTGGTCTTCTCATGGATTTCCATGTAAAATCAGTCGTATACACTTGCAAGGAAATGCCAAGGGAGGCGAATTACTTGAGCGATCACACTAGCAATTACCGTGTCGCAACCTTTGCAGGAGGATGCTTCTGGTGTATGGTAAAGCCATTTGACCAGATGCCGGGCATCATTCGCGTCGTATCCGGATATACAGGGGGAGAAGTGGAGAACCCCACCTATGAACAGGTATGCAGCGGTGCGACTGGACATTATGAGGCCGTTCAAATCACCTATGATCCCGCGTTGATCTCCTATCCGCAGCTCCTGCAAATCTTTTGGCGGCAAATAGACCCCACCGATGCTGGCGGACAGTTCGCTGACCGTGGACAGTCCTACGCCCCGGCGATCTTTTACCACGACGAGGAACAGCATCAGCAAGCCCAGGAATCCAAACGGCTTTTGGAAGAGAGCAAACGCTTCGACAAGCCGATCGCAACGCCGATCCTGCCGGCGAAACCTTTTTACCCAGCAGAAGAGTACCACCAGGATTACTACAAGAAAAATCCGCTTCGCTACAAGTATTATCAGGCTGCATCCGGTCGAGCAGCATTCGTAAAAGAAGCGTGGCGCGATACGAACCGCCAGGAAGAATTGAAGCAACGATTGACTCCGATGCAGTTCCATGTGACGCAGAATAACGGGACGGAGCCGCCTTTTTCCAACGAGTACTGGAATCATCAGGAGGAAGGAATCTACGTCGATATCGTCTCCAACGAGCCGCTGTTCAGTTCGCTTGACAAGTTTGATTCCCACTGCGGTTGGCCTTCTTTTACCCAACCGCTCGAACAGTCGAAGGTGACGGAACACATCGACCTGAGCCACAACATGATTCGTACGGAGGTGCGCAGCCGCGAGGCAGATTCTCATCTGGGACATGTTTTTGAAGACGGTCCTGGTCCCAATGGACTGCGTTACTGCATCAATTCGGCAGCTTTACGTTTTATCCCTAAAAAGGATCTGGAGAAAGAAGGATTCGGAGAGTACCTGCATCTATTTGAAAAAAAATAGAGAGATCTTCCTTTGAAAGGACAAGAAAGCATGGAGAGAGTGCGGAAACAAAGAGGTTCAACCCTTTTGCTTGGAGCAGCGGTCTTGTTTGGCTTGACAGGCTGCAGCGGGCAGGCAGCAAGCGGAGAGGTGATACAGTCCCCGCCACAGGAAACGGTGACGCCCCCGACAGTGCAAGAGGAGCAACCTCCACAAAAGAGTGAAGAGCAGGAGGGGACGGATGTGAAGCCTTCGCAAGAGGAAGAAGCAGGCAAGCAGACTGAAGCAGCGCCACAGGAAACAGGCAACAACGAGCAAGAGGTAATACCTGCAGGTCTGGATTTGAAGGTCGTAGCGGAGCCGGCAAGCATGGCCGTGCTGGTAAACAAGCAGCATAAATTGCCGGAATCATACGAGCCGCCTGATCTGGTCTTCCCGAACGTGCCGTATCTTCTGCCGGAAAAAAGCGAGAGAAGGAAAATGCGTCAGGAAGCAGCGACTGCTTTGGAGCAAATGTTCGCCGCAGCCAAAGCGGACGGGATTCAGCTGGCAGGAGTTTCCGCATACCGCCCGCACGCCTATCAAAAAGAACTGTTTAACCGCTACGTGAAAAAGGATGGGCTGGAAAAGGCGAGAACCTACAGTGCGTACCCCGGTACGAGCGAGCATGAAACAGGGCTTGCGATCGACATCTCTGGGATTGATGGCAAATGTGCGGCTAGTAGCTGTTTTGCCGGGACGATGGAAGCGATCTGGCTTGCCGAGAACGCAGCGGATTACGGATTTATCGTACGCTATCCGGAGGGAAAAGAAGCCATTACTGGCTATATCTATGAGCCATGGCATATGCGCTATGTAGGTGTGGAAACTTCCAAGGCGATCGTGGAGAGCGGCTTGACGATGGAGGAATACTTCGGGATTGCCCCAGTGTCTAGTCAGAATCCATAGAGAAAGACTGACGATGCCTTATCTATGCTATAATGTTCACGGGTGAAGATAATGAGCGAGAAATCGATTCGGGAAAGAATCATCGAGACTTCCATGCGTCTGTTTGAAGCGCATGGGTATCATCGGGTGACGGTAGATCAGATCGTAAAAGAGAGCGGAACATCCAAAGGCGGATTTTATCATAACTTCAAGTCAAAGGATGAGCTTCTCTATATCATCCACGACCAGTTTATTTCCTACGTTCTGGAAAAGGCGCAGGAGGCTTACGAGCAGTGGGAGACGCCTCCGGAACGGCTCCAAGCCATCGTCAAGTCCTTTGTGATGATGATTGATCTCTACCGGTCGCAGGTGACGATTTTTTATCAGGAGAGCTTGTTTTTGGCTCCCGAATATTTCTCCGAGATTGAGAGCAAACGGGACCAATACAAGAAAATGATGTTTACCGTGATCCAGGAAGGCATCGAAAGCGGAGATTTTCGTCCTGAGCTGCCTGTGACGATCGTCTCGATGGCCATCTTTGGGATGGTCAACTGGATCTACAAATGGTATCAAAAAACAGGTACGTATTCGATCGAGCAAATCGCCGATATTTATGCGGACATGGTTTTGCATTCGATCCTGCAGCCAGACGCGATGAAAAACCCGAGGTACGCTCGCTTTTTCTTGCAGCAACATGATTTTCCAGGCAAGCTGTGG
>DASQMM010000004.1:0-3383 GCA_035645495.1 Brevibacillus sp.
ACGTGATCGGCAACAACATCGCCAACGTCAACACGGTAGGCTACAAAAAAGGCCGTGTTATGTTTCAGGACATCCTCAGCCAAAACATTCAAGGAGCTGGCGCACCTTCCGAAGATGGTGGGAAAGGCGGTACGAACCCTACTCAGATCGGTCTAGGTTCCTCCATCGCTTCCATCGATACCGTGTTTAATGCTGGAAGCCCGATGACGACCAACCTTCCTACAGATTTGTCGATCGAGGGAGATGCATTCTTCATGGTGAGCCCGGATGAAGGAGAAACGATTTACTACACTCGTGCAGGAAACTTTACTCGTGATGCACAAGGCTTCCTGGTTAACCCGCAGGGGCTTAAGCTTCTCGATTCAGGTGGAGGAGCTATCCAGATCAACCAGGCAGACGGCATCATTTCCTACTCGATCGGTAAAGACGGTTCCATCACCACTGTGGACGATACGGGTGCGCTCGATACACCATATACGATCGGCTTGATGACGTTCAACAACCCGGGCGGTCTGAAAAAAATCGGAAACTCTCTCTACGAGAATACCGTGAACGCCGGTCCGCGTGATGATGATCCGATGACGCCGACGACGGCGGCAGAAGCGCGTGTCAGCGTCATTGCAGGCCAATTGGAGATGTCCAACGTAGACTTGTCCGAGGAATTTACAGAGATGATCGTAGCCCAGCGTGGATTCCAGGCGAACTCCCGCATCATTACGACATCCGATACGGTACTGGAAGAATTGGTAAACCTGAAGCGTTAATCGGATAGTGGCTGAATAAGGAGGAGGAGAGAGTCTCTCCTTCTCCACAGCCAGTAAAAAGGAGCTGTCGATGTGATCAAGTTGACGCGGTTTAACGGGTCTGTCTTTTATTTGAACGCGACGCATATCGAGACTGTCGAGGCGACTCCCGATACGGTAATCACACTCTTCAACGACAGAAAATACATCGTCAAGGATTCTGCAGAGTCTGTCGCGAACCGTGTCCAAGCGTTTTATCAAAATGTTCATCCGGCGACAGGAATACCCAGAATCCCGGATGATGCAAATGAATAGCGGGGGGCATTGCGATGTTTCAAAATCGGTTGTTTAACATGGCACTTATTATTATCATCGCGATTTCTCTTCTGGGTGTCATCTCTTTCGTACTTTGGCAAACGTTTCTTTCGCCTACCTCCCAGACAGCCAATCAGGATGTAAAGGATGTAAAAGTGCTATCTGCGAAAGAAATGCAGGAATACTCAGTCGACACGGGAGAAATTACGACCAACCTACTCACCAATAACTACATGATTATCCGCTTTACCATTACGGCTGAGGACAAAAATGCCAAGGCAGAGCTGGAGCAGCGTCTCCCTCAAGTAAATCAGGTGATCATTAAGACATTGGCGGGATTGACGCCGGAAGACATCAAGGGGACGGAAGGCGTGAACAAGCTGGAGGCCAAGATCATGAATGAGATCAGTTCCTTGATGCAGGAAGGCAAGATTGTTCAAGTCATTACCACCAAACGTGTCTTGTCATAGAGATTCACGGATGTATACATAGCAAGGAGGTGACGATAGATGGCCGAGGTTCTCTCACAGAGTGAGATTGATGCATTATTGGCTGCCCTTTCTTCAGGAGAAATGGACGCCAATGAGCTGAAAAAAGAAGAGACTGAGCGCAAGATAAAAGTATACGATTTTAAGCGAGCTTTGCGATTTTCCAAAGATCAGATTCGCGGTCTGACGCGTATCCACGAAAACTACGCGAGACTGTTGACGACATATTTTTCTGCTCAGCTCCGTACCTTCGTGCAAATTACGGTTGCCTCCGTCGATCAATTGCCGTATGACGAGTTTATTCGCTCCATTCCCAAGATGACGATCCTCAATATCTTCGAGGCGCCGCCTTTGGAGGGCCGCATGGTTTTGGAAGTGAATCCGAACATCGCCTATACCATGCTGGACCGGCTTTTGGGTGGGCAAGGCGCCATCCCGGACAAGCTGGGGGCACTCACGGAAATTGAAACAACGGTGATGGAAAGAGTGTTTGGCAAGGCGTTGGACACCTTCCACGAGGCATGGAAACAAATCATCGAGTTGGATCCGTACCTGGAAGGCCTGGAGATGAACCCGCAGTTCATGCAGATTGTCTCTCCCAACGAAATTGTTGCGGTTATCTCATTCAGTACAAAAATTGGCGATACAACCGGCATGATCAATTTATGTCTGCCTCACGTCGTGCTGGAACCAATCATGTCCAAGCTTTCGGGACAGTACTGGTTCTCCAAACAAAAGAAGACGCGCGACGAAGAGGAGCGGCTTCGCGTGGAAGAACGAGTAAAGACAGCCAAGCTGCCCATCATTGCAGAAATGGGAACAGCCACCATTACCGTAGGCGATCTTATGCAATTGCAAAAAGGCGATGTGATTCAACTCGATCAATCGTTGGATAACAAGCTGAAAATCAAGGTAGGCAGCCAATTGAAGTTCCTGGGTCAACCGGGAACACAAAAAGGTCGAATCGCCGTTCAGATCGATGAAGTCATAGAGGAGGGGGAGGAACAAAATGAGTAGAGACATGCTTTCTCAAGACGAGATTGACGCGCTTTTACGCGCTAACAACCTGGTTGAAGATGAAGAGGAAGCCGATGCTGCAGGCAGCCCGGACGTCACTGAATATCTGTCCCCATTCGAGCAGGATGCACTGGGAGAGATCGGAAACATCTCCTTCGGAAGTGCTGCTACAGCCTTGTCTACCCTGTTGAGCCGAAAAGTAGACATCACGACACCGACTGTCTCGGTCGTAAACGTCAGTGAATTGGAAAATGAATTTCCAGTCCCCCACGTAGCCGTGCATGTTGAATATACGGATGGATTTACAGGAACGAATGTATTGGTCATTCGGATGGAGGACGCAGCTGTTATTGCCGACCTGATGATGGGGGGCGAAGGACGTCCTGAAAACACAGAGCTTACTGAATTGCACATCAGTGCCGTACAGGAAGCCATGAATCAGATGATGGGATCTTCCGCAACATCCATGTCGACGATTTTCAACCAGTTTATCAATATCACTCCGCCAGGGATTGATGTGATGGATCTGGCGCAAGGAAAGGGCGGAGACAGTTTTAAAGAGGACGACAGTCCGCTGGTAAAGGTCTCGTTCCGTTTGAAGGTGGGAGATCAAGGCGAATTGATCGATTCGAATATCATGCAGCTTTTGCCGCTTCAGTTTGCGAAGAGCATGATCGAACGGTTAGTTGGCGGATCTGAGGAAGAAACCGCGGCCGCTGCACCTGTGGTCGAAATGGAAATGCCGAAAATACCAAGTGCTTCGCCACAAGCAGTCCACGTGCAGCCAGAACCGGCACAAGTACCACCCGCACCTCCAAGC
>DASQMM010000005.1:0-17475 GCA_035645495.1 Brevibacillus sp.
CGTATTCGTGGAAGAACCGCGTGGTGACTGGAAAGCCAACTTCATGCTGTTTGCAGAAGCCGTCAACAAAAAAGCGGAAGGCGAAAAAGTGCTGGAAGATTGGAATAAGAAGGTAGCCGCATTCAAGGAAAAAGTAGGCGACAAGCTGAGCACAGAAGTTTCGGTCGTTCGCTTCATGCCGGGCCGCGTGCGCATTTACTATAATGACACGTTCCTGGGAGCGATCATGAAGGATCTCGGCCTTTCCCGACCAGCTGCTCAGAACCAAGAGAAGTTCGCTGACGAAGTGACCAAAGAGCGCATCCCAGAGATGGATGGAGACATTATGTTCTACTTCACCTATGAGACAGGGGATGGGGAAGGGTCCAAGCTGGAGAAAGAATGGACCAATGAATCTCTCTGGAAAAACCTCAACGTCGTGAAAAACAACAGAGCATACAAAGTAGATGATACGGTCTGGAATACCTCGGGCGGCGTCATAGCGGCCAACAAGGTTGTCGATGAGATGGAAGGGTATATTCTGGGCAACAAATAATGAGGGATAGAATAAACACTTGGCTTTCATGGGCCAAGTGTTTTTTTCGTTGCTCAGATGAGATTTAGTTGCGAATCTGCTTTCCGTAAAAGATATGCCAATGCAGATGCTTGGAGTCCTCTGACGTCTGAAATCCTCCTATCAAGAATCCCGTTCCGCGCGCAGCATCGAGTCCTTGGTAAACCACAGCCGATAGCTCAACAGGCTGATCAAGACAGCAGAAATGGCTGCGGCAGACGAGAAGATCAGCATGATCAGGATCTGGTAGCGGACAGCTTCAATCGGACTTGCTCCGGCGATAATCATCCCCGTCATCATGCCGGGAAGCTGGACCAGCCCGATTGTTTTCATCGTATCGAAAGTAGGGATCATGCTGGCTTTTACCGAACGCTTCATGACTCCCTGAATCGCTTGACGGCGGGTTGCGCCCAGAGACAAGAGCGCTTCGATCTCGCCGCGGGAACTGGCGGTCTCCTGATTCATCTGAGTGATAAAAAGGCTGCAAACAATCATAGAAGTCCCAATAATCATGCCGCTCATCGGAATCAAATACTGTGGGATCGGAGTGACGAGGCCGAGCAAGACCAAGAGCCCCATCGTCACGATCTCCGTCACACTCAAAGAGGCGAAGATCAGCCAATAGATTCCTTTCAGACGAGTGCCGCGCCGGGACGCGTTCCAGGAAGCCACGGATATCATCATGAGCAGAAGTGCTCCGATGAAGCCGAAGTGATTGGAATGAAAAACAAACTGCAGGACGTAGCCGATCGCGAGAAGCTGGACGGTGCATCGAACGGTGCCAATGACGATATCTTTGCCCATCCCGAGTTTCTGCCAGGTGGAGAGCATGAGTGCGATCAGAACAAAAGCAGCGGCAAACGACATGGAGGTATAGGTCATCGGGTTCCCTCCAGGCTTTCTGCCAGCAGATGCGACGAACGAAGAAACGCTCTTGCTTCTTCTGTGCGGGGAGAGTCAAAAAAGGTCCGGCTGTCCGCATCCTCCAAAAGCCTGCCATCGGCCATAAACCAGATGCGCTGGCTGGTCGTCCTGGCCTCATCCCAATCATGCGTCACCCACAGGATAGTCGTACCGGAATCGGCGTGCAGATCCACGAGGAGGCGTTCTGTAGCCTGTTTGCTGATCGCGTCGAGGGATGATGTCACCTCGTCCAAAAGCAGCACAGCAGGCCGCAGGAGCAGCGTACGGATCAAGGCCAGCCGCTGCTTTTCCCCGCCAGACAGCTGCTGGGCGCCTGAATTCCAATCAAGGTGATCCAATCCGATCTGCTCCATCCATTGGCGGGCCTGTGTGAGATCGAAGCTGCGCTGATGGAGAAGCGCTGCAGCCCGCAAATTATCTTCTACACTGCCGGGCAGCATCACGGGCTGCTGGGCGACATAGCTCACGGTCATTCGCCACGCCTCCGGTGTCCATTGACGCAGGTCTTTGCCCTGCAGCCGCATCGAACCGCTGTCAGGAGCGGTCAGACGGCCGAGGATGCGCAGCAGGGTGCTTTTTCCCTGACCGGATTTGCCCAGAATACTGATGATGGCAGGCTCGGTCACAGATGTGTGCAGTTCGCGAAAAAGCCAGGGACCATCGGGAGGATGGAGTTGTTTGCCCAGACCTTCCAGCTGAAGGATTGTTGTCATTGCTGCCTCCTTAAATACGGAAAACACCGAAGAGGACGAGTCTCCGGTGTTTTCCATAACGTACGGGCTATCTATGTACTTACTTATGTTCAGACAGCCATTCCGCAACCGCTTTGATTTCCGGTTGCTTTTTCAGCATTCCTGGTGGCATGCCGCCTTTACCTTCTTTGATAATTTTAGCGATCTCATCAGCGCTCAAGTGGGCTCCTACTGTAGTCAGAGCAGGTCCAGAGATTCCTTCCAGGTTTTGGCCGTGGCAGGAGGAGCAATTTTGTTTGAAGATAGCTTCTGCATCAATGTTGGCTGTAGGCGCACCGCCCTGCGCTTCGTCCCCATGACTTGGCGGGAAAAAGATCGATCCTACGAGTGCAATGAGAAATACAAGAAACAAGATACCGAACGAAGTAAAAAAGGCCTTCGCGGAATCAATTACGTCGTTTTGATTCATGTCTTTTTTGTTAGACCCAGCCATCTGACAAAGACCTCCCAAGGCAAGTATAAAGGTTCACATGCAATTTTACGGCAAAATCATGACAGTTGCAAGGAGACTAGGAAAAGGACAAAGAAAGTACACAATTTCCATATTATACACTTCATTTTGGAAGAATGAGGAGTGACCAAGGCTCAAGTTTGACAGTTGCACCGTCTTCAGGTAAAATGAATGATAGTCATTCATTTCTGTGTTGGGGGAGAAGCTTGATGTCCGGAAGCAAAGACGGAAAGCATCAAAAAATTTTAGAAGCAGCCATTGACGTTATTTCTGAAAAAGGGCTCGACAACACTTCAATCTCAGATATCGTAAAAAAGGCTGGAGTGGCACAGGGAACCTTCTATTTATACTTCTCATCGAAAAAAGCTTTAATACCCGCGATTGCGGACAATCTTCTGGGGATCACGCTGGAGCGTATCAAGGAGAAGACGCAAACGAAGGAAAAGCTGTGGGACGTGCTGGATATCGTGATCGACGAAACCTTCCACATCACCAAGACGCACAAGGATGTCATCGTCTTTTGCTATTCCGGGCTTGCCATCGAACATTCCATGGAAAAATGGGAAGCGATCTATCAGCCTTATTATGAGTGGCTGGAGGAGCTTTTAGAGAAAGCGAAGAGGAACAACGAGATCTTCGCTGACATCCATGTGAAGTGGACGGCTAGAATCATCATCAACATGATTGAAAATGCCTCGGAACGATTTTATATCGGCCTGGAGCAAGACGATACGTTGGAAAGCTTCAAGAAAGAGATATTCAGCTTTATAAAAAGAGCGTTGCTCAAGCCCTAAAGTAATTGGAGAACATCCAATACTTTTTTTGCCCCAAAAATGACTGACATTCATTCATAAAAGGAGAGGAAACATCATGAGTTGGTTCTTAGTGATTACAGCAGGGATGCTGGAAGTGGTATGGGCTTCCAGCCTGAAAATTGCCTCGACACCGTTGCAGTGGACGGGAATTATCCTGCTCATTGCTGTCAGTTTCATTCTGCTAATCCAATCGTATAAAAAAATCCCGATCGCGATCGCCTACGCAGTCTTCGTAGGGATTGGAACGATCGGCACATATATTACAGGCGTTGTGTTGGGGGACCCATTTTCGCTGAAGCAAGCGATTGCCATGCTTGGCGTACTGATTGGCATTATCGGGCTGAAGGTGTTTACCAAAGAAAATCAAAATGCGACGAAAGGGGAGCGGGCATAATGGCATGGATTTTATTGATTTTAGCGGGATTGGAAGAGGTTGTCGCTGTCGTCGCCATGAAGTATATAGACGGTTTGAAACGGAAAACGCCCTTGGTCGTCATGACGCTCGGGCTGGCGTTCTCCATATACTGCCTGACCCAAGCCATGCGAGAGATTCCGGCAAGCGTCGCGTATGCGGTATGGACCGGGATCGGCTCGGTAGGGATTACGACCTTGGGTTTTGTATGGTTTAAGGAAAAGCTAAGCAAGGGACAGGTGGCTTCCCTGGCGATTCTTGTCTTGAGTGTGGTGGCTTTGCGCGTGACCAGTTGATGGAAGATTAAGAAATGAATATATATGGAAGGGAAAGCAGGTTGCTGATCCTATCTAAATATGGTAAAGTAGTTTCATTGGTTTTGCACCGTCTTGAAATCCGTTTTGAGGTGAAATGAGATGGCATTAGCTGCGAAAATTATACTTGTGATCGCAAGTATTGGTTTAATTATCGTCGTATTGTTGCAATCCGGAAAAAGTGCCGGCCTGTCTGGAGCGATTGGCGGGGGCGCGGAGCAACTGATGGGCAAACAAAAAGCCCGTGGAATTGATGCTCTTTTAGGAAGACTGACCGTGGTATTTGCGGTTTTGTTCATGATCTTCGCGATTGTGCTCGGGTATTTCTTAAAAACGGGAGCGTAATAGACGTACGGTAGGAGACAGCAAGCTAGCCTTGCTGTCTTTTTCGCTATTGGGATTGCGTCGCAACAGAGCGGTGAATACTACATAGTACAAGAGGATGCAACGAAGCCAGACAAATGTCTGCGCTAACTTTAGGAGGTTTGTGAATGAAAGAAGAAGATATCCTGGCGTTCATGCGGGAGCAAGCATATCACCCCATGACCGTGAAGGAGCTGGAGGCGGCATTCGAGATCCAGGATGCAGATGCCTTCAAGGAATTAGTAAAAACGCTGAATGGGCTGGAGGCAAGGGGCGAAGTGGTTCGCACGCGTGCCAATCGCTACGGAGTGCCGGAAAAGATGAATCTGGTGCGCGGCCGTTTGCAGAGTCACCCGAAAGGCTTTGGCTTTGTGATTCAGGAAACGCCTGAGTCGGATGACATCTATGTACACGCCAACGATATGAATGGAGCTTTGCATGGCGATACCGTCCTCGTCCGGGTGGAGAAGGAAATGGGCGGCAATCGGTTAGAGGGCCGCATCATTCGAGTCGTGGAGCGGGGAATCACCGAAGTGGTGGGGACATTCAAGGATGAGACCTACTACGCCTTCGTGATCCCGGATGAAAAACGACTTGGCAAGGACATTTTCATCCCCAAGGAAGCCTATAACGGTGCGGTCGACGGACACAAGGTAGTGGCCAAAATCGTTCGCTATCCGGAAGGGCGCGTCAATCCGGAAGGGGAAGTCGTCGAGATTTTGGGGCATAAAAACGATCCGGGCGTCGATATTTTGTCGATCATCCGCAAGTTTGGGCTGCCGGAGTCTTTCCCTGAGGAAGTATTGGCAGAGGCGGATGCAGCGCCGGACGAGATCTCCGATGAAGAGATCCAGGGACGCCGCGATCTGCGCGACCGCATGATGGTCACCATCGACGGAGCGGATGCCAAGGACCTGGATGATGCAGTATCGCTGGAAAAGCTGCCGAATGGCAACGTACGCCTCGGCGTGCATATCGCGGACGTCAGCTACTATGTCCGGGAAAATTCCGCGTTGGACCAGGAAGCGTATCGCCGCGGCACCAGCGTCTATCTGGTGGACCGGGTCATCCCGATGCTGCCGCATCGCTTGTCCAACGGCATTTGCAGTCTCAATTCGCAGGTAGACCGTCTGACGATCTCCTGCGATATGGAGATGAGCCCGGATGCCAATGTAGTCAAATACGATATTTTTCTCAGCGTGATCCGCACCAATGAGCGGATGACCTATGCGGATGTTCGCAGCATTTTGGAGGATAAGGACGAAGCACTGATCGAGAAGTACAGAGACCTGGTCCCGATGTTCCAGGAGATGGAGAAGCTGGCGCTCAAGCTGCGCAAAAAGCGGATGCAGCGCGGAGCCATCGACTTCGACTTCCGCGAGGCAAAGATCTACGTCAACGATGAGGGCACTCCGACCGACATCGGGTTTCGGACGCGCTCCATCGCCGAGCAGATCATCGAGGAATTCATGCTGGCTGCCAATGAGACGGTCGCAGAGCATTTTCACTGGATGAAACAGCCTTTCATGTACCGGATTCACGAAGATCCCAATCAGGAAAAGCTCATGGCATTCATGGAGTTCGTCACCAACTTCGGCTATTCGATTCGCGGCAAGGGCAATTCCGTCCATCCGCGTGCCCTGCAGCAGCTGCTGGAGGAAGTGAAGGGCAAGCCGGAGGAGATCATCATCAGTACCGTGATGCTGCGCTCGATGAAGCAAGCGCGCTATGACGCGGAAAGTCTGGGGCACTACGGCTTGTCCACGGATTTTTATACGCATTTCACGTCCCCCATCCGTCGCTATCCGGACCTCATCGTCCATCGCCGCATTCGCGATTGGATCGAGAAAGGCGAGCAGTTGTCGGAGAAGCGCTTGGCGTACTGGCAGGAGCATATGCCGCTAATCGCCGAGCATGCTTCGCAGCGCGAGCGTCTGGCAGTAGATGCGGAGCGGGAGACCGACGATCTGAAAAAAGCAGAATTCATGCTGGAGCGCGTCGGCGAGGAGTTCGAGGGTGTCATCTCGAGCGTTACGTCCTTCGGAATTTTCGTCGAGCTGCCCAATACCATCGAGGGTCTCGTGCATGTCAGCTACCTGACGGACGACTACTACCATTACCATGAAAGAATGTACGCGTTGGTGGGTGAGAGGACTGGGAAGCAGTACCGCATCGGGGATGTCGTGCAGGTGCGGGTCAGTAATGTCAACGTGGACGAGAGAACCATCGATTTTGAAATCGTCGGCATGACCAAGGCAGCAGGATTTCGCGGCAGCCGGGAACGGTCACCGAAAGTCATCGACGGACGTGGCAAGGAGCGAAAAGCCGGGGCTCGCTCCAAGCAAGATCGTTCCCGTACAGATCGTCCTGGCCGGGATAAAGAGAAGACGCATCCTGCCGCGATCCGGCAGAAATACAAGGAGCGCCGTGCCAACCAAACGACAGCAGGAGGCAAGAAACCGCAGCGCCGCAACGGTGAGGCTGGGGCTGCTGGCAGTGAGGATGTCGTCGCTTTGACGAATGGAGAAGGCGCAGATACCGCAGCTCAGCGGCAAAAAGGCTTCTGGGAGGATCTCGTCCAGTCCAAGAAAAAGAAGCGCAAGAATGTAGCCAGCCAAGTGAAACGAAAACGGCGTTAAACAGTTGTTTAAGGAGCGTATAAGGCTGGAAAAGGCTGTTATGACCGGGAAAATGCCTTGCCACGACGGGCAAAATTTGCTAGACTAACTGATACTACAGCGGAAATGATGCAAGCGAGGTGATCTCCATGTCCAAGGATAAAGCAGGTACCAAAACGATTGCCCAAAACCGAAAAGCACGTCACGATTACCACATCGAGCAAGTATTTGAGGCGGGCATCGCCTTGACAGGAACGGAGATCAAATCGGTGCGCGCTTCCCGTGTACAGCTCAAGGACAGCTTTGCCCGCGTGCAGGACGGTGAATTGCTCCTGTACAACGTGCATATCAGCCCGTATGAGCAGGGCAACCGGTATAACCATGAGCCGGAGCGCACACGCAAGCTCCTGATGAAACGCCTGGAGATTCTCAAGCTAAATGGCTTGATCCGGGAGAGAGGCTACTCGCTCGTCCCGCTCAGCATTTATTTGAAGGGCGGCTGGGCCAAAGTAGAGCTGGCGCTGGTCAAAGGGAAGAAGAACTACGACAAGCGCGAGGACCTCAAGAAGAAGGACGCTGCACGCGAAGTCGAGCGTGCGCTGCGCGAGCGGCAGAAGGTATAGCATGGATCGGTTGGTTTGCGCTGGCAGGCCTGGTAGCAATCAACGTTGAGAAGTGGCCCGGTTATGTGTTATAGTTAAGGAGCAATAAACACTGTTAACAACACAGTCTAGGTGTGGAACGGTCGTTGCCTCTCTTCGCCTAGACTTTTTGTCACCTTTTTTCTTCTCATACCCTGGGGGCGTTTTGGATTCGACGGGGATGGTAGAGCATGAGAAGCGAGCCGGGGGGCTGCGGACCTCGTCAACAACGCGGAACGCCATTAACTGGCAACAAACAACTTTCTCTCGCTGCTTAATAACCAGTGAGGCGCTACCACTCCATCGCCCATGTGGCGTGACTAGCGCTCAACTTTAGTGGGATACGCCGGAGGTCTCCGCCTGGGGCCAAAGGAAGAAGATCAATCAGGCTAGGTGCTGGGTCAGCGCGTCACTCCGCGAATCCACCACTGAAATTTAAATGAGTGACTGCGCTCGGAGATGCTCATGTATCGCTGTTTTCGGACGGGGGTTCGAATCCCCCCGCCTCCACCAAATACATATGCGAGTATACCACCTGATGAGGGTGGTTTTTTGATTTTTATGGGCTTTCAATCATGGCATCGTTGGTCCGGCTTAAAAATGAAGGAACTGTTAATAGGTGCATCGTAACAGTCGACATTACCTCCACCGACAGCATTGAAGCGATGCATCATTAGTGCGACAGGGAGTACGTACTTTGGTTCTCTTCTGGAACTGACAGGCCAACGTGGTCAGCTTATTATTTTTATGGAATACCATTCGAAAGCAGCAACTTGAAATTCAATTTTTAACCAATCGAAATATGTAAAATGTTTTCTGTTGACATCAAATATGCCATTCTCTATGATTATGTAAATGATAATCATTATTAATCAACGAGAATGGGGATACCACTTTATGCTTGGATCAAGTAAGAAGGCCGTTTTATTGATGGTAGCTGTTATTCTACTCTTATCAACAGCTCTAATGGCTTGCACGAAACAGGAAGAGACAAATGGTGAAAACAAGGCGGTATCAGCGGAAAAGGCAATCACCTTATCTTGGCCGCGGGATATCGGCCCTATGAACCCGCATACATATAACCCTTCACAATTATTCGCACAATCGATGATCTATGAACCGTTGGTTAGCTATAAAGAAGGGGGCAAACTGGAACCCAATCTTGCCGAATCATGGTCGATATCGGAGGATGGTAAAGAGTATACCTTCAAGCTCCGTAAAAACGTGAAATTTTCGGACGGAACCCCGTTTAACGCAGCCATTGTGAAAAAGAACTTTGATGCTGTAATGAAGAACCCCAAATTGCATAGTTGGCTTGGCGTTATTAATGCTCTTGACAAGACAGAGGCAGTGGATGAGCAAACATTCAAAATGACTTTGAAGGAACCCTATTACCCTGCCTTGCAGGATTTGGCGCTAGTTCGTCCGGTTCGATTCTTGGGTGAAGCGGGTTTCCCGGATGACGGAGACACTTCCAAGGGCGTAAAAAAGCCGGTTGGGACTGGACCGTGGATGTTGGCCGACTACAAGAAAGACGAATATGCTGTGTTTACTCGAAACCCAAATTACTGGGGCGAGAGTCCAAAGGTTGATAAACTAACCGTAAAGATCATTCCCGATGCAGAGACGCGCGTAATGGCTTTTGAAAAAGGTGAGCTGGATTTAATATATGGTGAAGGAGTCATCAGCATGGATTCCTTTCATCAACTGAAAGAATCGGAAAAATATGTGACGGAGTTATCCGACCCTGTCGGAACGAGAAGCTTGCTTTTGAATACCTCCAATGAAAAGCTGGCTGACCTGCGGGTACGGATGGCCCTCCAGCACGGATTTAACAAGCAAGCCATGGTGGAAGGCATCACGTTGGGTCTGGAGGAGAAGGCGGACAACATCTTGTCCAAAAACTTCCCGTATACCAATCTAGATATCCAACCGTTCGAATACAATGTGGAGAAAGCGAATGCTTATCTTGATGAAGCTGGATGGAAGCTTCCCGCAGGAAAAACGGTGCGAGAGAAAGACGGAAAACCGCTTGAACTTGAATTGATTTATGATAAAACGGACCCTATTCAAAAAGCGATGGCCGAAACCATGCAGGCCGAATGGGGAGCAATCGGTGTCAAACTTAACATTACGGGTCTTGAATTGACGGTACAAATTAAACGCCGGAAAGCAGGCGAGTTTGACTTGGATTTCTGGTACAACTACGGAGCGCCATATGATCCGCACTCGTTCATCAATGTTGTGGCAGAAAAAGGATGGGGCGTTTCGGAAGCTCATTCTCGCGTGCCGATGAAACAGGAGTTGGATCAACAAATAAAGGATGCCCTTGCCTCAACGGATGAGGCAAAACGCGAACAGCTTTACGGCTCCATTCTGAGTACTTTGCAGGAGCAGTCGGCTATCATTCCGGTGTCTTACATCAAGAAAACCGTCGTTTACCAGAAAAATGTGAAAGACTTTACATTCCCGGCGAATCGGGATGAACATCCATTCTATGGGATTGATATCAGCAAGTAATCGGCAGGGAGGCAACCTATGGTCAGCTATATCGGGAAGCGAATTCTTGCTATCATTCCCATTGTTCTCTTTGCTAGTCTAATCACGTTTATACTCATCCATATGTCACCGGTGGACCCGGCTGAGGCTTATTTGACCGCAGCCCATATTCATCCGACTGAGGAGTTACTGGCTGAGAAAAGACATGAATTTGGCTTGGATCAGCCTTTGATCGTACAATATTTTCAAACTGTCCTGAAGATTTGCCGACTTGATTTCGGCAAATCTTATCTTACGAATGAGCCGGTTTGGGATGAGGTTACGGCCCGGATGCCTGCGACCATTCAACTCGCTGTCAGCAGTATTTTGTTTGCCGTGCTTGTTAGTATTCCGATCGGGTTTTTATCAGCCGTTTATAAAAATAGCCTGATTGATACTTTCAGCAGGCTTCTCTCTTTTTTTGGCGCTTCCATTCCGCAATTTTGGCTGGGGTACTTATTGATTTTTTTCTTTTCCGTCAAACTGGACTGGCTTCCGGTAGAAGGAAGAGGATCGTGGGAGCATCTAGTGCTTCCGACCATGACCTTGTCATTGGCACTGATCGCGATCTATACCCGTCTCCTGCGCGCGAGTGTGTTGGAACAATTGCAGGAGTCTTATGTGTTGTATGCCAGGACACGCGGTATTAAAGAGAAAGTCATTATGGTGAAGCATGTTTTGAAAATTGCCATTTCACCGGTGATTACCGGCCTGGGGATGAATATGGGCAAATTGCTCACGGGAACCATTATCGTAGAGCAAGTTTTTTCCTGGCCGGGGTTCGGACGCTATTTTGTCGAGGCGATTTTTAATCGGGATATTCCTGTTATCCAATGCTACGTATTCCTTGCAGCCTGTTTGTTCATCGTGTGCAACCTGATTGTTGATCTTGTCCAGTTGTATATGGACCCCCGAATTTCTTTGAAAGGAAGAACCGACCAGTGATTCCGTATATACCGACTGTTCTCAAGGGCCAGAAGACCATAGCGGTATGCGCGGTCATATTACTGGTTTTCGCCATTGTTACGATCTTGGCTCCATGGATTTCACCTCATGATCCTATCAAGGTGAATCTAGCGATGAAGTTGAAGCCGCCTTCCGCCGAGCATCTGCTGGGTACAGACCATTTAGGACGTGACAATCTTTCTCGTCTTCTGCATGGAGCCCGCATATCGCTGGGTTTTGCCTTCTTGATTTTCGTCTCCTCGATTGGAATAGGCTTAATCGTTGGAACGATAGCCGGGTACAAGGGCGGTTGGATTGATACCGTACTGATGCGGTTTTGCGAAGGGGTCATGGCGTTTCCGAATCTTGTGCTGGTTTTGGGGATTGTCGGAGTGTTTGGACCTGGACTGATACAGGTGGTTTTGGCGTTGATGCTGGTGCAATGGGTATACTATGCCCGGATGTTCCGAAGCTTGGTCGTCAGCTTGAAGGAACGCAAGTTTATTACTGCAGCCCGAATCAGCGGCTCGTCGCAATGGAAAATTATCAAACAGCACATGATTCCCAATATATTGCCTCCGATTCTTGTGATGGGCACATTGGAAATGGGATGGGCGATCATGGACATCTCTGCGCTGTCGTTTTTGGGCTTGGGCATTCAGCCACCAACACCTGAGTGGGGGGCAATGATCCACGAGGGAAAAGGCTTTATACGAAGTCATCCGGAATTAATGCTGTATCCCGGACTGATGATTTTGTTTGTCGTGATTACATTCAATGTATTAGGGGAAGCTTTGTCAGACCGATTTGGGGTAAAACGACGCTTTTGAATGGGAATGAGGCCAGTGATGGAAGAACCACGCAAAGTATTGCAGGTGAGCGGTCTGCATGTCAAGGTAAAGGCAGAGCAGGGAATGCTTTCACTGATTCAGGATATTCATTTTGATTTGAAACGCGGTCAAGTGCTCGGTCTTGTGGGTGAGAGCGGCAGCGGCAAGACTGTCACCTGCAATTCCCTCCTGCAACTTCTGGACCGGAAAAATACCCTCGTAGAGGGCAGTATCCAATTGAATGGCCGGGAGCTGAACGGCTTGAAAGCGGAGGAGATGCGGCGAATACGCGGGAAAGAAATCGCCTTCGTCATGCAAAATCCGATGAGTGCCTTTACACCGGTGTATACGATAGGTACACAATTCATTGAAACGATCCGTACCCATACCTCGTACACAAAAAAACAAGCAATCGAGTTGGCGGTCACTTCCATGGAGGATGTGAATTTGCCTGATCCATCCAGGCTGATGAAATTGTACCCCTTTCAATTAAGTGGAGGGATGCTGCAGCGGGTGATGATTGCGATTTCCATTTGCCTGCGGCCATCTGTCGTAATTGCCGATGAGCCGACTACAGCACTGGACGTGGTTAATCAATTGCAAGTGTTGAGGCAATTGGACCGATTGCGCTTGGAATATGGTACATCGATTCTGCTGATTTCCCATGATTTGGGTGTCATCTCGGAATTGGCTGACGAAGTCGCAGTGATGCAGCATGGACGGATCGTAGAGCAGGCGAATGTCTTTACGTTGTTCGATCATCCTCAGCATGCGTATACGAAAAAACTGCTGAATGCCAGACCAGCCTTACCTTTCCATCAGTTGAACAGGGAAACTGTCTAATCATTTTCTCCTGCATCGTTCAGCTGTCTATTCTATGAAAAACGGAAACAGGGGGTGAGCGCATGCTGCTTCAGGTGAAAGATGTAACCCATTCTTATGGCGCAACGAGGCTGTTTTGGCGATCTGATCGGCGAAAGCCCGTCCTTTCCGACATTTCTCTTACGATCGAACAAGGAATGTGTCTGGGCCTGCTGGGAACCAGCGGGGCAGGAAAAAGTACTCTGGGCAAAGTGATTCTGGGATTGGAAAAGCCGCGACAGGGACAGGTTTTTTTTCAAGGTCACGATCTGTATGGCACGGATGCACAAACCCGCAAAGCGTTGCGACGGGATCTTCAGGTCGTATTTCAAGATTGCTACTCGTCGGTAAATCCACGGATGACGGCCGAACGAATTATCGGGGAACCGTTAGATAACTATGAGAGCTTGTCGATGAGCGAGCAAAAACGAAAAATCGGAGAACTGCTAGAAATGGTCGGGTTGAATCCAGAGGACATGCGGAAATACCCTCACCAATTTAGCGGAGGACAGCTCCAGAGAATCAACATCGCGCGGGCAATTGCCTTGAAACCGAAACTGATAGTATTGGATGAGTCGGTAAGCAGCTTGGACATGGTAAATCAAACCCACATTTTAGGCTTGTTGCGCGAATTAAAGTCGGTATTCGGGCTGTCATACCTTTTTATCACGCACGATATAAAAGCTGCCTACTCCATTTCTGATGGACTCGCGGTACTTGAAAAAGGGGAATTGGTCGAGAGGTGCGACGATAAGGATCGAATTTTCTCCTCGAATCATCCCACTGTGAAAAGTTTGATTTCGTCCATTCTTTCCGAGCATCCCCGACACCGTTCTCTTTCTTCAGGCGAAGTTCCTTCTAAACATACTGGATAGAAGGCGATCTTCGTATCATGGGGGATCGTGGATTAAACTGCCACGACCCGCCTCCACCATATACACTTGAAAGAATCAAACATCTCGGACGATACAGATACCGCAAAAAGGATGACACACTAGCTTTCCTACTTCCAACATGTATACAATGTAGTAAGAATCTTGGGGAAAGTAGGAAAACGGAATGTATCGAATCGGTGTTGTCGGGCCGCATCTCTCTGTGGGTCGGATTCTGGATGTGGCGAAAGAATTTGAGCAGATGATGGAGTTTATTCCCTATCCGTACGAATCGTTTAAAAATACGCCCGAGATTGTTCTAGAGCACGACCATCATGTGGACGTGTGGCTCTTTTCGGCACAGATTCCGTACAGAATTGCGCGAAAGACGCTGGTATCGGATGAAAACATGATGCATATTCAACACTCGGAGGCCAGCCTGTATAAATGCTTTCTCAACATGGCCTGTGAGCTGGGAACCTATATGGATCGAGTAAGCATCGATGAGATTGACACCTCCGACCCGGAGGAAGCCATTTCGCAATTGGAGAACGTCCCGAGCCAGATTTATATGAAACTATATGACGAAGAGACAGATCTGAAGGAATTGCTGCAATTCCATCTTGATCTCTGGAATGCTGGAAAGACGGATGGAGCGATTACCTGCTTTCAATTTGTCTACCAGTCGTTGCGTGAAGCGGGAGTGCCAGCTTATTGGATTTCGCCGACCCGTATGGAGATTCGCAAGACCTTGCGGATTCTTGCGGAAAAGGTCAGGACCATCTATTTCAAGGATACGCAAATCGGCGTGGTGATCATGGGAATCGAGCAGTTCGACAAGATTGCCCAAAAGGCGAAAAGCCCCTACCATCTCCAGTATCAGGAGCTGCGTTGGAAAGAGGCCCTGCTGCGGCTCTGCGAAAAACTGGATGGCTCCCTGCTGGAAAAAGGATATGGCCGCTATGTGATCTTCAGTTCCCGCGGGGCGATTGAGAGAGAGCTGACGATGGTGCAAAACACGGTTTTCCAGCTATCACTAGAATCGGAAACGACTGCAGCGGTGGGCATCGGGTTTGGAGAGACCGTTTTTACGGCGGAGGTCAATGCTCGACAGGCGATCCAGTATTCGAAGGAAAAGGCAGAACGAGGCATGATTATCGTGCAGGAAAATGGTACGATCAGCGAATCGGTCGGGAAGGAAGAGATTACGTACTCCTTCCGCATGGATGATAAGGATTTATTGGAAAAGCTGAAAAAAGGAAACATCAGCGTGAAAACCTTTAACAAGATCGAAGCACTGATCCGCCGGATGGCCTGGAGTGATTTCACCATAAAAGACCTGGCTACCCACCTCTATCTGGACGAACGGAATGCACGCAGGATTGTCGCTATGCTGTGCGAAGTGGAGCTGGCGGAATGCATCGGCGAGGAATCGAACTCAACAAGGGGCCGCCCTAGTAAAATATATCGCTTGGTATAATCATTCGTTTCAATGAATGATTATTTTTTTTTAGATTCTTTGAAAAAATCCGTTGATATGTCAGAGTGATGCGAGTACAATCATTTACAGGGTATTTACCCTTAACTAACCCGAAAATAGGACATCTCGGGTTCAACAGCGGTGACAGCTTTCGTAGTACCAATTTTTGGCGTGTAGAAGTTGGACATACACAAGATTACTAAGGGGGAAGCGTTTGATGAAAAAGGCAATAATCGTGATGTTATCCTTTCTTCTTATGGCCGTAACAGGTTGTTCGCAACAAGCCGGTGCCGGACCGGAACAAAAGGCGCCATCGACCATCCAGAAGGTAAAAGACAAGAAGAAGCTTGTGGTGGGTACAGGTTCAGCCTATATGCCGTTTGAGATGAAGGACAAGCAGGGCAACTTTATCGGGTATGACATCGACATGATGACGGCATTGGGCAAAGCGCTTGGCGTGGAAGTGGAATTTAAGCAAATGAAATTCAGCGGGTTGATTCCAGCCCTGCAAACTGGCGATATCGACATGGCGGTTTCGGCGATGACCATTCGCGGCGATCGCGCGCTTTCTGTCAGCTTCTCCAACCCGTACTATTCGACAGGACAGGTATTCATGGTGCCGAAAACGGACACGACTACCAAGTCGTGGCAAGATCTGGACAAGCCTGATAAAAAGATCGCCGTTTCCCAAGGGACTACAGGTGCGCTGTTAGCCAAGCAAATTTTCAAGCAAGCGAAGGTACTTGATTTCGAAGGCGTCCCTGCGGCTGCAATGGCAATGAATCAGGGACAAGCGGATGGCGTTATCACAGAGGAAGTGGTTGTTCGCGAATATGAGCAAAACCCTTCTTTCCAGACAAGAGGGATTTACGACTTGATTTCTACTGACAATCTGGGGATTGCGGTTCCGCTCAACGATGTGGAAACGGTCCTCTGGATTAATTCCTTCCTCGCTTCCTATAAAGGCGGTCTGGAAGATCAAGCCTCCATTGAAAAATGGTTCCATTCCAGTGATTGGAGAAGCGAAGTAGAAAAGAAAGAGTAACGGAAAAATGAACTAGCATCTTTTAAAGGGCGGGAAGGGTCCATGATGGCTCTTCCTCTCTTATTTATTGTGAAAATACAAAGGAAATGGGGGTACATTCATGGGGTACCAAATGGAATGGGGCGTGATTGCGGACAATCTTCCTCTTTTCTGGGAAGGGCTGCTGATAACGCTGAAAATCTCAGCGATGGCGCTCATCTTTAGTCTTCCAATCGGAATTGTGGCAGGCTTGTGCCGAATTTCCCGGAATCGGATTCTTTCCTTTATCGCCACTGCATATGTGGAATTGATTCGCGGGATTCCTCTTCTCGTGTTGCTGCTGTGGATTTTCTTTGTACTGGGGAGATTCTTGCGCATCGATTCGTTTTGGGCTGCTGTACTTGGCTTGGCTATCTTCTCGGGCGCATTTGTGGCGGAAATTATTCGTGCCGGTATTCAATCCGTTCCACGTGGACAAATGGAAGCAGCCCGTTCGTCGGGAATGAGCTACGTACAGGCTATGCGCCTGGTGATTCTTCCGCAAGCTTTTCGCAAGGTCCTGCCTCCGCTTGCCTCCCAGTTTATCATCCTGATCAAGGATTCTTCGCTCGCCTCGGTTATTTCCGTCGTGGACTTGAGTCTGGTGGGGAACAATCTGGTGGCGACCACCTTCCGAGTGCTTGAAATTTGGACCTTCATCGCAGCTGTCTATTTCTGCATCACCTTTTCGCTCTCTCAAGGCGTACGTTATTTGGAACGGAAATACCGCGTGCATGAATAGCAGGTTATCGTGACGAAAGGAGGAATCATACCGACATGATTTCGATTAAGAATGTGACGAAAAGCTTTGGAACGGTAAAAGTACTTCATGATATCAATCTGGAAATTCCGCAATCGCAGGTGTTTGCCTTGATCGGCCCGAGCGGTGCGGGAAAAAGCACGCTGATCCGGACGATCAATGCGCTGGAGGACATTCAGGCGGGTGAGATCCTCGTAGATGGAACCTCCGTACACGAGAAAAAAACAGATATCAACAAGCTGAGAGCCGATATTGGCTTCGTATTTCAGTCGTTTAATCTGTA
>DASQMM010000006.1:0-1746 GCA_035645495.1 Brevibacillus sp.
GACGCGGCCAATTTTCAGGTCGTTGAGAGCGAGCACGTTGTCAGCGAATTCAGAGACGGTTTTTACCTTGTCTTTGATTGGATGTGCGTTCAAAGCGTCCAAGGCGGAAGACAGCTTTTGCAGACCTACTGTCTTGTCAGCCAGATCGTCAATTTTGTGCAGATCGGAGTTCGCCAATGTCACGATTACCTGCGCGTTTTCCAGGTATGGCTTGGTGAACAAGACTTTTTCTTTGCGTTCATCCGTAATTGTGTAGCCATTCCAGATCAAGTCGATGCGTCCGCTGTTCAACTCGGACTCCTTGGAGCTCCAATCGATGGGCTGGAAGACGATTTCGCGTCCCATTTTCTCGCCCGCCGCTTTGGCATAATCAATATCGAAGCCGACCAACTCGTTGTTTTCATCGCGGAATCCCATCGGCGCAAATTTGTCATCAATTCCAATCACCAGTTTTGCTGCTTCCTGGCTCTTCCCAGCATCAGCAGGCGCATTTGCTTCAGAACCTCCGGAAGCAGACGGCGCGCTGGAACAGCCGACTACAAGTGAAAATACGGTTCCTACCATCAGACAGAATGCTGCCAGTTTTTTCATGAATATCCCCCTCAAATCTCTTTTTATCTTATTAAAGTGGTAGTACGTTAACAAGGTATCATGATAGCACAGGATCTCAAAAGAGTCGATAGGAATGAAAATACACAGATTTTTTCGCAATCTTGCTTTTTTATTCTCCCTTCCGTACAGTGGGGCGCCCTGCGAGGTATACTGTTCGTAGAGGTGAGGCCAATGGAATTGACGAATGAAAAATGGCAGGCAATCATTCACAATGATTCCAGCTATGACAATCAGTTTATTTACGCTGTCAAAACGACACGTATTTTTTGCAAACCCTCATGCAAATCCAAACCGCCCAACATCGAAAATGTGCGGATCTTTTCAGATGCAAATGAAGCTTTGACATCCGGCTTTCGCCCTTGCAAGCGCTGCAAGCCGACTGGTCAGTTATTGCCGGACAGCGACTGGGTTGAGCAGATCACTCGTTTCATCGATTCCCACTACTCCGAGAGACTGACTCTGGATAAGCTGGCAGAGATGTGCCATGGCAGCATGTATCACCTGCATCGCACATTCAAACGAATAACGGGGATGACTCCGGTGGCCTACATTCAGCAGAAGAGAATAAACAAAGCCATGTCGTGTTTAACCGATACTGATACATCTGTTGCCGAAATCGCCCGATCTGTCGGCATCGCCAACACTCCGTATTTCATCACCCTGTTTCGTAAAAGTACCGGACTTACTCCTACTGCGTTTCGCCAAATCCATCGCGAGCAGCCAGCTGTCTATACAAACACTCGAAACTAGCGAGGTCAAGAAAATGGGCTATGAATGCTTTCCCACATACCCGAAGTCGCTTCTGAACAAAGGAACTGGATTTCTGACGGATTATACCCACTCCCTGAATCCCTACACCGGATGTTCGTTTGGCTGTTCCTACTGTTATGTGCGCCAGATGCCTGTATCGCTTTTCCATAAAAAAGAATGGGGAACCTGGGTCAACATCAAACAAGAGGCCGCGGCCTTGCTGCGAAAAGAACTTGCGCGGGCCAAGGCGAAAGGACCCGTCACGATATTTATGTCTTCCAGCACGGACCCCTACCAGCCAGTTGAATACTCCGAAGAGGTGACACGCTCCCTCTTGGCAGTTATGGCAGAAGACCCGCCAGATTTTCTTCTGGTCCAAACCCG
>DASQMM010000007.1:0-2130 GCA_035645495.1 Brevibacillus sp.
CACCTTACCCACTTACGCTTTGTGCTGTTCTTTTTCAAGTTGCAGTCGTTCCTGCTCCAGTTTTTCGCGAATCTCCTTCTCGATGCGTTCACGCTCGATACGCTCTCGCACTTCCCGCTCAATTCGTTCGCGATCTGCGGCTTCCTGATCAGCGGCTGCAGCCGTTGTCTTATCTGCAGTAGAAGTGGACGCCGTTGTGGCAGCTGTTGTCGTCTTGGCAGACAGCTCCTTTGTTTTTCCCTTTTCCTTGTCCTCTTCTTCCTCATCATCGCTGGTCAGGCTGCGAGTCGCGTTCTTGAACTCTTTCAAGGTATGACCTACTGCCCGGCCCAACTCAGGCAGCTTTTTGGGGCCAAATAATACGAGTGCTAAGACCAAAATAAGAATCAAACCAGGAATTCCAATCGTACTCATCGTGTTTCACTCCTTTTCCTGTTATATGCCAGTCTAACCAGCTAACACTTGCGTAAACCGCCGTATCCCAAGCGGGTCATATCTGGTTGCTCAATTTTTTCGCCTGCCAGGATGCGTGGCAAAAATACATCAAAGGATGTAAAAGGCTCATGCATGACCGCCCCGGGAAGTCCCAGAATCGGAGTTTCGCCATGATAAGCCACCAAGAGCATCGAACCGGGCAGCATCGGAGTACCATAGCGAACGATTTGTGCGCCGACACCGGCAATCGCGCCAGGCGTCCGGTCGTCCGGATCGACGGACATGCCGCCTGTCGCAAGCACGAGATCGACTCCCTGCTCCAAAAACCACTTGATTTCCCGCTCAATGGCTTCTTTGTCGTCTGGTGCAAAACGTTGTTCGACCACTTCCGAACCAAGAGCTTCTACCTTGGAGCGGATGACCGGACCGAACTTGTCGGCAATCCTGCCGGAAAATACTTCGCCGCCTGTCGTAACCAGTCCAACCCGTTTTTTCTGGAACGGCTTCACTTCCACGATCGGATGCTCAAACGAGCTGGCGAGCTTCTCCAATTCCGCAATTCGCGCTTCTTCGATGATCAACGGAATGATTCGGGTCGCCGCCAATGTGTCTCCCTGCTTCACTACCTGATCGCCGTAGATGGTGGAAAAGGCGATTCCCTTGAGTGCATTCAACGCATGAACGGCTTGTTCGTTGATTTTCGCCAGTCCCTGCCAGACTGCTTTCATGGACACCTTGCCTTCGTACGGCTCCGTCAGTGTCAAGCCTTGCCCCGATACAGCCTGGGCGATGCGCACACCTGCTTCTTCCTCGTGAATGAATCCTTCCGGCATGTCCAGCACGTAGATGTGTTCTTTCCCGATGGACAGCAACGGTTCGATGTCTTCTGCTGTGACGATATGTCCTTTTTTGAACAAGCGCCCCTTAAACTCTCCAGGGAGAATTTGCGTCATATCGTGAGGAAGCATCATGCCGATGGCCTCACGAACAGGCACTTCCCGCATCTTAGGTTTTTCTACCAACCCAATCCTCCCCAATCCTCATTGGCTTCACCCGTCCCTTGCAGAATATGCAAAGCATCGGAAAGCATGTCTCCAATGGCATTATAGCAAATCCCTACGCCTTTGGGATTTCCTGGGAGATTCACAATCAGCGAGTTGCCGCGTGTACCTGCAACGGCACGTGTCAGCATAGCACGGCGGGATTGTTGCAGTCCAGCCCTGCGCATCTCCTCCGCCAGACCCGGTACAGGTCTGTCAATCACCCATGCCGTCACTTCCGGGGTCACATCGCGAGGGCTCAGCCCCGTTCCTCCCGTTACAATCAGCAAATCGCATTTTTCTCTGTCGACCAGCTCAATCATATTTTCCTTCAAGTCTTCCATATCGTCAGAAACTGCGCGGTATACCGCTACGTCTACCTGTAACCATTCACGTGTCAATTGACGAATGATCGGGATGCGATCATCCTCCCGTTCACCAGTCGCAATAGAGTCACTAGCCGAAATTACGCCTACCTTCCATTTCCCCACAGCTACCAACCTTTCGTTTCTTCAATGTTAGTATTGTACACTTTTTTGTTCCCGCTGTAGATAGCAAGGCCCGAAAAGAGCAAGCCTGACACAAAACCTTCACGAATGATAAAAACCCTTTTCCGTGACAAGCGCATCCAGCGGGATGTCATGGGGCTCCATCG
>DASQMM010000008.1:0-4910 GCA_035645495.1 Brevibacillus sp.
TTTCCTGGAGGAAATTGGAGGTAGGATATGCCGGATTGGCTAGATATTGTTGTACGGTCGGTCGTTGCTTTTGCCTATCTGTTTATTCTCACGAAAATCATTGGAAAGAGGCAGATTCGGCAAATTACCTATATTGAATACATCGTCGGAATATCCATCGGTTCTATCGCAGCCTTTATGGCGACAGAAGTAGATGGACCTATCTACCATAGCTTGATTGCGCTTACCGTCTTTGCCCTTTTCCCCGTCCTGATTGAATGGCTGTCTTTGAAAAGTAAAACAGTCCGCAATCTCGTGGAAGGGAATGCCACGATCCTGATCAAGGATGGGAAAATTCTTGAAGACAATCTCAAAAGCGAGCGGATGACAACGGAAGACTTGTTGGAGCATCTGCGCATGAAAAATGTTTTTCGCGTGGCTGACGTTGAATTTGCCTTGATGGAAGCGAGCGGTGATTTGAGTGTGCTGCTCAAGTCGCAGCATCAGCCGGTAACACCACAGCATCTCGGGCTGAAGGTCTCTCCTGCCGAAGAGCCGCAGACAGTCATTATGGATGGCGTGATTCTGGACGAGTCCTTGGCGAACAACGGGTTGAACCGCAATTGGGTTCGGGCTGAATTGGAAAAGGCAGGCGTCGCTCTGGAAAATGTGTTCCTGGGACAAGTGGACAAGGGCGGGCAGCTCTATCTCGATTTGTATGATGACAAGCTGAAGGTTGCCCAGCCGATCGAGATGAAGCTGACGTTCGCCACCTTGAAAAAATGCCAGGCAGATCTTGAACTGTATGCTTTGGGAACGCAGGATGAGCGAATGAAGCGGACTTACCAGGGCGACTCGCAAGAACTGCAAAAGGTGATTGATACAGTGAAACCGCTGTTAATGCGTTAAAAGGGAGCGAAATCGATGGCTGATCAGAAAAAGAAAAAATTAACCTTGACTCAGCAGGAATACCAGGAGCTTGCGAAGCGCCACGAACCTGCCCGTCCGCTCGCCCGCAATTTCCTTCGCGCCTTTCTGGTAGGGGGAGTGATCTGTCTGATCGGGCAGGGGATTCAAGAGATGTTTATCCACTTTTTTGATTTCACCGAAAAAACGGCTGGCAACCCGACGGTAGCGGTCCTGATCTTCTGCTCTGCTTTATTGACCGGATTGGGGTGGTACGATCGTATCGCGCAATGGGCGGGAGCGGGAACCAGCGTGCCCGTGACTGGTTTTGCCAATTCGATCACCTCTGCCGCCCTCGAACACCGAAGCGAAGGCTTTGTGCTGGGAGTAGGCGGAAATATGTTCAAGCTGGCGGGCTCGGTCATCGTCTTCGGGGTAGCTTCGGCGTTTGTCATCGGACTCATCAAAACACTGATCAAAATGGGGGGATGAAGGATGCGCCAAGGCTACCAGTCATGGGTGTTTCCATCGAGGCCGGTGATTGCCGGAAGGGCTGCGATTGGCGGACCCTTTGAGGCACAGGGACCGTTGGCGAATGATTTTGATATCCTGCACGGTCATCTGATGATCGGTCAGGACAGCTGGGAGAAGGCGGAAAAGGTCTTGCTCGAGGAAGCATGCGACAAGGCGATTGAAAAGGCGGGATTGAGAAAAGAGCAGGTGCAATTCATGCTGGCGGGCGATTTGATGAATCAGTGCATCTCTGCCAATTTTTCTGCTCGTACGCTCTCCATCCCTTTTCTGGGGATTTTCGGCGCTTGTTCCACATCCATGGAAGGTTTGGCGCTGGCTGCCCTGATGGTGGAAAGCCAAGCCGCAGACTATGTATTGGCCGCTACAAGCAGTCACAATGCAGCTGCGGAAAAGCAGTATCGCTATCCCACGGAATACGGCTCGCAAAAGCCTCCGACTGCACAGTGGACCGTGACCGGAGCAGGGGCAGCCGTCGTGGCGAATCAAGGGAATGGTTTGCGCGTGGCAGCCGCCACAATCGGCAAAATCGTCGACATGGGCATGTCTGACCCGTTCAACATGGGGGGAGCGATGGCACCTGCTGCGCTGGCGACGATCGAAACCCATTTTCGCGATCTGAAGCTTCCACATGACCACTACGACCTGATCGTCACCGGGGATCTGGGTAAGGTGGGGCATTCCATTCTCTCCGAGCTTTTGCCCAAGCACAATGTCAACGTTCCATTGGAGCGCTATGTGGACTGCGGCATGCTGATCTACGGCGACAATCCGACAGTCTGGTCAGGAGGCAGTGGCTGCGGCTGTTGTGCCACCGTCACCTATGGACATCTTCTGCGCCGCATGCAGGAGGGAGAGTGGAAACGGATCTTGGTCGTCGCCACTGGGGCGCTGCTGTCGCCGATTTCGTATCAGCAAGGGGAGAGCATCCCTTGTATCGCGCATGCTGTCGCTATTGAAGCAGATACGCTGTAAGGAGGGGGATCATGACGTTTCTGTGGGCATTTCTGGTTGGCGGAGCGATTTGCCTGATCGGGCAGTTTCTCCTGGACGTAGTGAAATTGACACCGGCGCACACCATGTCCTCCCTGGTCGTAGCAGGTGCAGTCCTTGATGGTGTGGGCTTGTACGACCCATTGATCAAATTTGCGGGAGCGGGCGCGACCGTACCGATCACCAGTTTTGGCAACGCACTGGTGCATGGGGCGATGGCTGAAGCGGAGAAGAGCGGCATAGTTGGCGTTATCACCGGTATTTTTGAGGTGACGAGTGCCGGGATCTCAGCGGCGATTGTCTTTGGCTTTCTCGTAGCGGTTGTGTTTCGGCCGAAGGGGTGAAAGAAATGAGAGCTCTGATGAAAAAGGGAACCCCCTTTCTTTGGATCGTGCTGCTCGCAGCAATCGTTCTGAGTTGCAGCACCCCTCCACGTGATCAGGCAAACCAGCAAAGCATCCAATCTGTCACCCCCCGACCTGCCAAACCTGTTATCGTCATTCTCATTGACTCCTTAATGGATGAACCTTTGCGCAAAGCCATGCGACAAGGGCGAGTGCCTGCATTGAAACACCTGTATGACCACGGGCGCTACTTCCCGCAGATGGTGAGTTCCTTTCCGACAATGTCTGTAACGATAGAGAGTACGCTATTGACAGGCACGTATGCGGACCAGCACCATGTACCGGGATTAGTCTGGTACAGCGACCAGGAAAAACGCATGATTTTCTACGGATATGGTCCCAAGGAAGCTTTGAAAATCAATCAACCGCAAGTTGTGATGGATGCCGTATATCAATTAAATCAGGTTCAACTGAACAAGCGTACGAAAACCATTCATGAAGAACTGGCGGAACAAGGCAAAAAATCGGCTTCGATCAATGCGATTGTATTTCGCGGCAAAACGGAACACAGCCTGCGAGTACCGCCTCTGGCCGCAAAAGGGACAAGCCTGCCGGAACAAATAAAAGTGACCGGGCCTTCCCTGCTTTCCTACGCGGCTTTTGCCCAATTGGACCCGAAAAACAGCCGCAATGCCCAAGTGTGGAGAAAATACGGATTGAACAATACCTTTTCCGCCCAAGACCTCGCTTTTCTGGTTCGCCATAAAAAACTTCCTGCGCTCACCTTCGCCTATCTTCCGGAGAACGATATGACTGTGCACAGAAAGGGACCTGATGAAGCAGATGGAATTGTGAAAGCGGATCAAGCCCTACAGAAAGTGCTGAACGCATTTGGATCATGGGAGCAGGCCGTAAAGCAGGCAGTTTGGGTCGTCATGGGAGACAGTGCACAAAGCGCCGTTCTCGATGACCGTCAGGAAGCCAAGATTGATCTTCGTCCTCTTTTGCAGCCTTACCGTATCGCGAAATTAAGCGAGCCTGTTTCAAAGGAAGATCAGGTAGTGATTATGCCGAATGAGCGCATGGCATACATCTACGCCCTCGATCCGAACATTGCGTTGCCCGCGCTCGTAAAGCAATTGCAACGAGAAGACAAGCTCGATATCATCGCAAGAAAAGCGGGACAAGATATTCTGGTTACAGCCGGAAAAACCACGCAAACCTTCTCCTATCGTCCTGGAGGAAAGTACATAGATGATTATGGGCAGTCGTGGCAACTCAAAGGCAATCCCGAACTGGTAGACCTTGACATCCAGAACAAGCGGATCAAGTACGGAAAGTATCCCGATGTATTGGCGAGATTGTACGGTGCCATGCATTCTCACGAAGGAAGATACGTGGTCGTCACCGTAAAGCCCGGCTATGAGCTTGTCGGGGAGAGTTCTCCTACCCATATCGGTGGAGCAGCTCACGGCTCGCTGTATGAAAAGGATTCGCTTGTTCCTATGTTTATTTTAGGTACGGATACGCGCCCGAAAACGCTGCGTATTGTGGATTTGAAGGACTGGCTCCTGCAGTTGACGAAGGGATAACGAAAAAACGAGGTTGCGACTATGCAGCCTCGTTTTATTTTTTCCTAATCATTGGGAAAGGATTTTGCTGCGGACTTGTGGTATGGAGTTAGGACCATGTAAAAGAAAAGAGGCGAGCCGCATATGAACGAGATTCGCTATCATCGCAGGACGTACACGATGGGACCGACGCCGATTCAAAAGCTCGAACGGCTTTCAGAAAATTTGGGAGGACCGTCCATCTGGATCAAACGCGACGATTTGTTGGGGTTGACGGCAGGGGGAAACAAGACACGCAAATTGGAATATCTCGTAGCCGATGCCATTCGGCAGGGAGCAGATACGCTGATCACCTGCGGAGCTGTCCAGTCCAATCACTGCCGCCTCACCCTGGCGGCGGCAGTTCGGGAAGGCTTGCGCTGCCAGTTGGTGCTCTCCAAACCTGAAGTCGGGGAATATGATCCGCTGGCGAGCGGCAATCATCTTTTGTTCCATCTCATGGGCGTAGAAAAAATCGACCTGGTTCCAGCAGATGCCGATATGCAAGTAGCCATGGATGATCTGGCTCAAGCCGCTGAAAAGGAAG
>DASQMM010000009.1:0-2741 GCA_035645495.1 Brevibacillus sp.
CCCTTTCGCTTGCGTATTTTCAATTCCGGAAGGGCTCCAAGGGATTGATTTCCTCCACGTTTGAGCCATTGCTTGGTGAGAAAATTAACGGCCCCATCGGACGGACTATCGACATCCTCGCCGTGATCGCTACAACATTTGGTGTCGCGACATCGCTTGGTTTGGGCACATTGCAAATCAACGGCGGCTTGTCCCACCTATTCGGTCTGGCATCCAACACCACCGTCCAGATCGGAATTATCGCGGTTATCACCGTAATCTTTTTGATCTCTTCCACCACGGGGCTGGATAAAGGAATCAAGTTCCTCAGCAATACCAATCTCGTCGTGGCGATGCTCCTGCTGCTGCTGACCCTGATCCTCGGGCCGACTTCATTTTTGTTCGATACATTTACCAGCACGCTCGGCAGCTATCTGAACAACCTCGTCTCCATGAGCTTGCGGCTTACTCCCTTTACCCAAGGGAACTGGGTTGCCAATTGGACGCTGTTTTATTGGTCCTGGTGGATAGCCTGGGCTCCTTTTGTCGGTACCTTTATCGCCCGTGTATCCAAGGGCCGGACGATTAAAGAATTCGTGATCTGTGTGATTCTCATCCCCAGCATACTCAGCTTCATCTGGTTCTCTGTCTTTGGCGGGACTGCCTTGCATCTGGAGATTTTTGATCAGGCCCCAATTGGCGAAGCCGTGCAAAATGACATTTCAACCGCCTTGTTTCTCGCGCTGGAACAGCTCCCCTGGGGAACGATACTCGCTTTCGTTGCTCTCTTGTTGATCATCACCTTTTTCATCACATCGGCTGATTCCGCCACTTTTGTCCTCGGGATGCTGAGCTCCGACGGTTCCCTTGATCCGTCCAATCGTGTCAAAATCACCTGGGGCATCCTCCAATCTACCATCGCTGTCGTCCTCCTTCTCAGCGGCGGGCTGGAGGGATTGCAGACGGCCTCGATTGTGGCTGCCCTCCCGTTTGCGATTATTATGGTATTCATGTGCTTCTCCTTGTTGCGCGCCTTGCGTGATGAGGAGCGCTTAGCGAAAAAAAGGCGGAGGGAACAAGCCAAAAAGCTCGAACGGCTTTTGAAGGATGTATGATAAGAAGGAAAAACCTTAGTCCGGTTGTGTATCGGACTAAGGTTTTCCTGTGTTTGTATTAATCGTCCCAATCTACGTCAAGCACTTCGCCTGTCGTTGCCGAGATTTCGAAGTCGGCTTCTTTCCATTTGTCTGTTCGGATTTCCACTTCATACAGATATTGCCCGTCATCTTCATCCAGTTTCGCTTTCGTAATGGTTCCTTTTACTTGATTCAGGGCTATTTTTTTCGCTTCTTCCAGACTGATTTTCACCTTTTGTTTCATACGCTCCGGATCATTTTCGCGCCAGGCTTCACCGGTCATGGCATCGACATAGACATCTACTTTGCGATAGCCGTTCTTAATCTCGATTTTGTAATAGAGCGTGCCTCGTTCCAATTCCAGCTCCATTTCCCGAATCGTTCCCGACTGAACGCCGAGCGCCAGCTTCTGTGCTTCTTCCTGAGAAATGCGAACCGTTTGCAAAATGTCTCCACGCAGATCATCATCGATCTCCAGATATACGGGATGATTCTGGCTATTCTGCGGTGATGTATTCAAATGTCCCGCGTTTTCCGCGTTAGCTGTCAGGCTTATACTCACTGCGAGCAACGCCACCATCATAGTTGCCACTGCCTTTTTCATGGGAAATCTCTCCTCTCTGTTTCCCTCATGATAGTCCCTGAAAATGAAACAGAAATAAGAAATAGATTAAAAAATGATGAGAGATCCCCTAATCTTCCCAAACAACTGACAGCACTATGCCTGTATAGGCGTCTACTTGAACCTTCACTTCTTGATTATCGGGCGTCTCCAATTCCACTTCATAGGCCAACGCCCCGTTTACTTCCTCTACCTCTATGCTTTCAAACCTGCCCTCAACCTGCTGCAGGGCGATCGCTCTTGCTTGATCCAGAGAAATCCCTGTGCTTTGGTTGGCTTGGGCAAGAGGTGGCTGTTCTGACTGCGCTGGCTTCTGCACCTGTGTTTCCTGTGCACGATCTACCTTCAAGGGAATGATATGCAAAACCTGGCCGGAATAAGCGTCCGTACCGATTTGATAAACCCCGTTGCTTCCCTGCAACGTACTGGAGTAGAGATCCTGGCTTCCATTCTCAACCAGCGTAATCAAGCCAACCTCTCCCGCATATCGGGACTCGATCATTTTTTTCATCTCATCAGCGGAGATGATCTCTTTTTCTTTGCCCACTACCAGTTGTGAAACGCCCAATACGGCAAGCGCCACCAGCACCACGCCAAGAAGAAGTCCTTTTTTCCGATTCATCGCTGCTCCCCTCCCGTTGCTCGTATTGTTTTGGGAAACGACACCGTGAAAGTGGTTCCTTTGCCTATTTCGCTCCAGACATCGATTGTCCCGCCATGAGCATCCACAATGCGTTTTGCAATGGACAGGCCCAGTCCGGCTCCGCCTGTTTCCCTTGCCCTCGCTTTGTCGACCCGGTAGAACCGGTCAAAAATATGTGGCAGATCTTCCTTGGGAATCCCAACCCCGTGATCCACCACAGAGATGTTCACCGCTCCGCTTCGTTCGGTTATCTCGATGCGGATTGGCTCTGAACTGTAGGACAACGCATTGTCGAGCAAAATCACGAGCAACTGTTTCAGTTTTGACTCATCGGCATGGACCCGGATATCGCTTGCCTCGG
>DASQMM010000010.1:0-8222 GCA_035645495.1 Brevibacillus sp.
TACATGCAGCGGTCACAGGGTTTGTTCACCTGTAGCAGGACATCGTTGACCTGGATCTGCTTGCCGATCCATTTATCTTCAGCAAATGGTTCATCGTCATCCAGCACAATAACCAGATTCCCGCGAAAACGTCTTGGGTCCAGCTCATCGACCTCTGCCAGCCGCGCGATTTCCCGCAGGGAGGCATCCGTCACCAGCAGGATGTGATCCTCCCAGTTTTTTCCTCCCTCCTGAGGCACGCTTCGCTTCGGCGTGACCGGCCGCTTCGCCGTCTGTGCCACATGCTCAAACAAGGCATCATCCCAGACGAACGAATTTCCGTCCCGAGCTGCCACATGGACTTGAGGGTATTGATCATCTTCTTTGGCCTTCTCCTCCAGAACAGCCTCATACCCCAGAAGTGCCGGAACCACGTCTGCACTCAAATATTTTCCGTTACGAGACTCATCGAGAAAATAGTAGCTGCGATCCCCGTACAATCCGAAGCTGTCTACCTGACATTCTGTCAACTGCTCTCCACGCATCGCCTTTACTGGATGGCGAAAAATGCTTTGCAGACTCCCTACTCTCCTCATCCTTCCCTCTCCCCTCTAACGACTGCCCGTGATAAACGAATTGCGGACCCGGCTCCAGAACGTCAACTTCTTGTACCGGGCAAATTTGACCTTCTCTTGTCCCACTCTGCAAATGATGGATCGCACATTTTTCCATACACCCTGCTCGCGGTCGAGACCGATCATGATCTCCGGGTTCATTACGATCAATTCTACCGTGTGATGCTTGGGCAGAACCAGCGAGCTGTTGATCGTGCGGTACGCCTGGTTGTTGATAGATGCGATCTCGGATAGCTGTATCGCTTCAATGGAAGGGTGAACGATGGCCCCATCTACTGCCTTGTTATAAGCCGTGCTTCCAGACGGCGAGGAGACGATCAACCCGTCGCCGCGAAAGGTCTCCAGCTCATCCCCATTGATGTTGACGCTGGCCACGAGAGTGGACAAGGAAGCATTGCGTACAACCAGCTCATTCAATGCCCATTTATGATACACCTGTCCGTCACTGGTCGTGATTTGACATTGAACGGTCGGGTATTCGGCGATGAACGGCTCTTTTTGTTCCAGCAGCATAGTGACGAAGTCGTCCAGCTCATCCGGTCGCCAGTCCGCATAAAAGCCGAGATGACCTGTATGTATGCCTACATAGGTAGGCTGCATGCCGTATTGATGGACCGCCTCCAGCAAAGTTCCATCTCCGCCAATGGAAAGTACCATATCCGGATGTTCATCCGGCCCCGTGACAAAGGTGTACATGCCTCCTGCTTCCCTCAATTTATCCTTCAACCGCAGTTCAACTTCCCGCGTATAGTCATCATTTCGCAGTACAGTTGCAATTTTCATGCTGATCGGCCCTCTCTTTATCCGCAATCGCTCTATCGTTTTTTCTCAATATACCACAGGAAAAAGAAGGATGCATGGCAAGAACAAAAAAGCGAGCCAAGACAGGCCCGCCATTACCCCAGAATCGCTTCCACATGCCTGACAACCTGCTCTGCTTGCTTCATCCATCTGTCCTCGACTCTTGCATCCTTGTCGACAGGCTCCTGAAATTGATTGACCAACGCGGATGCTACCGGTTCGTAATACCCGATATCCTCCTCCACGCCAGTCTGGTATACATGCTTGATCACGAAAGGAGTACCTATTTCCAGCCAAGCATCCGGACTATCCAGCTCGCCTTGCAGGACTTTGACCGGCAGGCGCAGATAGACCATTCCCTGCTCGTCCAGCATGCAGTCGAAGTAGCCATGCTCGTAATCCCAGTTAGCCAGCGTAAAGTCCGGTTGGAGCGCTTCTTGAATATAGCCATACGTCCCTCTTGTACCTGGCAAGCTGCTGTTGTGAATCTCTCTCATCATGGATCCCTGCCTTTCCCTGTTTCCTCCTGGTAGTGTGTGCCGTCAAGCCATGTTGTACTCCTCCCTTTGCTCCATAGGAAAAAGCCCTGCCAAAATTGTGCTGGTCAAGGCTTTCCGAAAGGTCTGTTTTAAATCAGAACGATTGATAGGAGCGTAAATAAGGCGAGCGGGATAATCTTGCGTCCCCGACGACGGCGCCGTTTGCGCCGAACCTGTGGAGCGACCAAGGCTGGGCCTGCCTGTGGCGGAAAAGGTGGTGGAGGCGGTGGCGGTGGGGGCGGCGGACATACGTAATAGCAATTCGGTGGCGGCGGAAAAGGTCCCGGGAACGGCGACGGGTAAGTTTGATAGGGACTAACCGTTTGATAGGGGCTTACGGCTTGAAAAGGCTTTGATTCTGTGCTCGGACTGAGCGCTTGTGGTCCGTTTTTGCCGCCGAAGGGACTTACACCTTCTTTCCCAGAAAAGGGGCTAACTTTCGAAGAAGGCGCGTTTTGTCCGCCAAATGGGCTGACCGAGCTTTGCGGTGCATTTTTCCCGCTGAAGGGACTCAGCATTGTATTCGGCGGTGCTGGCCGGTTGCTGCTGCCTTGCGGATACCCTCCTGCATAGGGAGATGTTGGGGTATAACCATAGGGATTCACGTCGCTAAAAGGAGACATTCCGGTATATGGCGGGAATCCAGGGTAGGGAGTATACCCGGGATAGGAAGGATAACCGCCATAGCCTCCATAACCGCCGCCTGGACCTCCATACCCCCCAAAGCCTCCATAGGGTTGAAATCCGCCGCCATACGGCTGAAACGGACTTCCCCAATCTCCAAAAGAAGTACGACTGGCTACGTGCTGCGTCGGCAGTTGCTCCTCGTAGTCGTCCTCTTCCTCCTCTTCGTCGACCTCAATGTATACGTTGTGCTCGTCATAATCGACGATCACCCCTTCAAACACCTGTCCATCAATTGCCTCGATGCGTACTTTTTTCTCAGCATGCTCCTGGCAGATTTCATGCACCGACTGCCGCATATCCTTGATCAGGCTGACCAACTGGACATCTGCCTGGAACAGGTTTTTATCAGACTGCATGGAAACTCCTCCCCTTCTGGTGTTTCTTTATTACCATATACAGGAGCCCAAGGGGAGGTGTGCTCTTTTCCCAGTGATCCTAGCCCATTTTGCTGGGTACCGGCACAGCGGTTTCCGTGACAAATCTTCCAGGCGAAAAAGGCATTAGCTGCTCTTGATTCCCGGTTTCCAGCCAGTCTGCCATTCTTTTCGCCGTAACCACAGACAACAGAATCCCATTGCGAAAATGGCCGCCGGCAAGCGAAATGCCGCTTAAGCCAGGTATTTCTCCCAAAATCGGCTTGCCATCTGCAGTCGCTGGTCGAAGCCCGCCCCACGCCTCCAGAAAAGCAGCCGCATGCAGCGCTGGAACATAGGGCAGAGCCCCTTGCAGTACATTGGCCAAACCCAAAAGCGTCACTTCGCGTTGAAAGCCGCTTTCGTCCTCGGTGGCCCCGATCACGATTCTTCCGTCTTTTTTTGGCGTCAAATAGCCGGAAGAACCAAAAATGACCGTACGCAACGGAATCCCAATCGAGGATACAGCTGCGATCTGTCCGCGCACCGGACGCACGGGGATGGACACATCGAGCATTTGCATCATGATTCCTGCCCATGCCCCCGAGCAAATGATGGTGTGGTCCGCATAGATCCGCCCGGAGGAAGTCTCCACTCCCTCCACACATCCTGCACGGTGCAGCAGTTTGCTGACGACACAGCCGCTTCGCAGATCGACTCCCAGCTTGCGGCAGGCTGTTACCAAGGCCCGCAGCAGGAAGCGATTGTTGATATGTCCTTCCCCCGGGGAATAAATCGCTGCTACAGCTTGATCCGTAAGCAGTGGCTCCACTTCTTGCAGTTCTTTTCCTCGCAGCCAGTGCACGTCATGTCCCTCTTTCTTTTGCCAGAGGTATTTGTTGTAAAACGCTTCTTCCTCCTCCTCATCCAACGCGACCGTAAGCAGACCCTCCAGGCTTAGCTGGACATCTCCGCCCGCTATGGCCTGCAACTCCTCCACCCAACGCGGATAGCTCTGCAAGGACTCCATCCCCAAATCAAGCAACGGCCCTACAGACTGGAATTCCTTCAGAGGAGCCAGCATGCCCGCCGCAGCCGACGATGCTTGTCCTCCCCAATCCCCCTGCTCAACAATCGTGACAGTCTTGCCTCTTGCAGCCAATTCATACGCCAGACTCAGTCCGATGATTCCCCCGCCTACAATCAATACCTTTCCCATGACGAAACTCTCCTTTGTCTGCACCTTGTTCATAGCAAAAAGCCCACCTTCTCCCCGACAGGAAAAAGGTGGGCTCCCACGCATATTTAATCGCTTTTATACGTTGTTCGCTCGCAACCATATCCCTTCGCCGGCATGATCCGGATCAGGTGCAATGGGTCGACGGTCATGGCTACCGTCCTCTCAGCCCCGCCTGCGGGACTCCCCAAGTTGCTGTGTTCTTATGCCATTTCCATCAGTATAGACCTCTGGCCGACTGCCTGACAAGTGCCATCTGCTGTGTCAATCCTCATCCTTGTAGTCGTAGCTCTCTGGAATCGGCTCATAACGCTGGATTTCTTCCCATTCACGGAGTTTGCGAATTTCCTCCAGATGATGCTGGAATTGATCCTTGTTGATCAGGTATTCTCTGCCATCGTATACAGCACGGATTTTTCCTTCGCGGATTTTCTCCATAATGTAGGATTCCGGCAATTCCAGATAGACAGCTGTCTCGCCAATCGTCAGGTATGTCTTATTTTCCACGCAATCTCACTTCCAGTTCTGCTTTTTGAAGCTCGTATCCAGGTTTGCCCAAGAGCGCCAGCATATTCGCTTTGTAAGCCTCCACACCCGGCTGGTCAAACGGATTGATGCCCAGGAGATAGCCGCTGATGCCGCACGCCTTTTGGAAAAAGTAGAACAGGCCCCCGAGATAATACGCTGTGGCTTCCGGGATCTCCACCACGAGATTGGGCACGCCGCCATCCACATGAGCCAGCATCGTTCCCGCGAAAGCCTTTTGATTCACTTCATTCATGGTCTTTCCCGACAAGAAAGGAAGGCCGTCAACCTCTTCCCCTTCCGGCTGGATCTGCACGTCTATCGCTGGACGCTTCACCGAGATAACCGTCTCAAACAACAGGCGTACTCCGTCCTGTATGTATTGTCCCAGCGAATGCAAATCAGCGGAAAATTCGGCCGAGGCAGGGAACAGTCCTTTTCCATCCTTGCCCTCTGATTCGCCAAATAGCTGTTTCCACCATTCAGCAAACGAACGAAAGCGCGGTTCATAATTGACCACTAACTCCACTTGCTTTCCTTTGCCGTAGAGGATGTTGCGAATCCCGGCGTATTGATAGCAGGCATTTTCCTCAAAGTCCGGGACCAGATACTCCATGCGGGCGTCAGCGGCTCCTTGCAGCAAGGCATCGATGTCTACACCGCTTACGGCTATGGGCAGCAACCCTACAGGCGTCAGTACAGAGAAGCGTCCTCCTATGTCCTCGGGGATCGCAAAGGTCTCGTATCCTTCACACTCAGCCAGCTTCCGCAATGCCCCTCTCGCTTTGTCTGTCGTGACATAGATGCGTTTGCGCGCTTCTTCGCGGCCCAGCTTTGTTTCCAGCCAATTCCGAAAAAGTCGGAAGGCAATGGCTGGCTCCAGCGTCGTGCCCGATTTTGAGATCACATTGATGGAAACACGCTTTCCCTCCAGAACATCCATCAAATGAGCCAGGTATACGGGGCTGATATTATTGCCCACGAAGTGAATTTCCGGGGTGTTTCGCTTGGAGGCAGGCAACAAATTGTAAAAGCTGTGGTTCAAAAAATCAAGTGCTGCCTTGGCTCCAAGGCAAGAGCCGCCGATCCCTATGATCAGCAGCACGTCAGAGTCCGCTTGAATACGAGCCGCTGTCCGTTTGATTCGGGTGTATTCCGCACGATCGTACTGTACGGGCCAATCCATCCAACCCAAATAGTTACTCCCTGGTCCCGTTCTTTTATGGAGCATTTCATGTGCCTGAAAAATGGGTTTCGCAAGCTTCTCCCATTCATCTGATTGGACAAAGGCGCGAGCGTGGGAGTAATCAAATCGAATTGCCTGGCTCATGGCTCCCCTCCAACGAACGTCTTCTATTCCCTATCTTATCACGCAAAATCCCCGCAAAGTACCATCCGCCAAAACAAGACAAAAAGCAATCAATCCCAAAAAGTGTAACGAATGGGCAGGTATTTCGTAGAACCATTTAGCTTTTTAAGGCTGTTACTTTTTACTATGAAGCAAGGAGAATGAATATGAAAAAACGCTGGTGGATTATCGGGTCCGTGGTCGTCCTCTTAGGAGTCGGGACAATCGGATTGAATATGATGGGATCACAACAAGCCATGGGCATGCCCGTTCAGATCGCAACTCCAAGCAAATCTGCTCTGGAAAGCAAAATCCTCACCTCCGGAACCGTCATCGTGGAGGACAAGCAGAAACAGTATGCCACTGTTACCGGAATCTTGCGTGAGTTTGCCGTCAAAGAAGGCGACAAGGTCAAAAAAGGGCAGATAATCGCCAAAATCGATACCTCTGACGTAGATAGCAGAATTCTCGACCTGGAAGCGCAGATTAGTCTGTCCCAAGCCAATCTGGCCAAGGCACAAGCGGGGATGGAGCCGGAAGAATTAGCACAGGAGCAGGAACGCCTTGCGCAAGCCCAGCGCGATTACGACACGGCCAAAAAGGAGTACGACCGGATTCATCAATTGTTTGTCTCGGGTGCCTCCACGCAGCAGGAAGTGGATAAAGCCAAGTCGCAGCTGGATTCCACTCTCTCCTCTCTGGAGGTAGCCAAACAGCAGCTTGCGCTCAAGCAAAAAGGGCCTCGCAAGGAAGAAATCGCTTCTCATCAAGCGCAAATCAACAAACTGCAAGTAGAAAGACAACAGTTGGAGAAAGAACGGGTGCAAAGCGTCGTCATCGCTCCAGGAGATGGAACGGTCATCGCAGTAGCCGCCGAGAACGGCCAGTATGTCAACAAAGGCACCGAGCTTCTCACGCTCGCCAATCTCGACAATCTGCTGATCCAGGCAGACATCAACGAATCGGATGTCAACAAGCTGAAGCTCGGCCAAAGCGCGACGATTGAAGGTGTCACCTTGGGAAAAGAAAAGCTGGACGCCGAGGTAACACGTATTTCCCCCATTGCTACGACGACCCAAAGCAGTTCCGGTCAGGGTGAAAAAACCCGCGTCAAAGTGATGCTCAAACCTAGTGGCGAGCTTTCCGCTCTAAAACCCGGCTTTCATGTAGACATCAATATCTCTGTCGAAAAAATCGACGATGCCCTGCAAGTTCCGATTGAAGCTATTCAACAGGACGAGAATGGAAGTACATATGTCTGGATAGCATCCAATGGAGTCGCGAAAAAGCAACCCGTGGATACAGGGGTTGAAAATGAGCTCTTCTCCCACATCAAGGCCGGACTCGAAGGCGAGGAGCAAATCATTGTGAGTCCAATCGATGGCCTGAGTGAAGGTTCACCGATCCTGCCGATGAATGGCAGCATTGCGCCTGTCGGCATCTAATTACTCAGTCAGAAAGGAGGTCTGCCGCGATGCTTCACGTCGAAGGCTTGACGAAATCATACAAGACAGGCGATTCTGAGTTGCCGATCTTAAAAGGGGTCTCCCTGCTGGTGGAGAAAGGCGAGTTCGTAGCCATTATGGGGCCATCCGGTTCAGGAAAGTCCACATTCATGAACATGCTGGGCTGCCTGGATCGTCCGGACACAGGTACTTATATGCTGGACGGTATCGAAGTAAGCAGCCTGAGGGATAAGCAACTGGCTCATGTCCGCAATCAGAAAATCGGCTTCGTCTTTCAATCCTTTAATCTCCTGGCGCGCTCTACGTCCTTGCACAATGTGGAGCTGCCGATGATGTACGCCAAAATCAGCAAGTCGGAACGCCGCAACCGTGCTATCGAAGCGCTGAAGCGTGTTGGACTGGCAGAACGCATGCTGCATAAGCCCACACAGCTCTCCGGTGGTCAAAAACAACGGGTAGCCATTGCCCGAGCACTGGTAAACCGCCCTGCGATCCTATTGGCTGACGAACCAACCGGAAATCTTGACAGTCGTTCCGGTATCGAAATCATGGCCATGTTTCAGGAATTGCATGCGCAAGGAGTCACGATCATCCTGGTTACGCATGAATTGGACATAGCGCAGCACGCCGAACGGATTGTTACCTTCAAGGA
>DASQMM010000011.1:0-2794 GCA_035645495.1 Brevibacillus sp.
TGATCGACGACCTGTATCGAGAAGCATATTCCCACCAAAAAAGGACGGTGCTGCAAGGCTGCTAGAAAGCGATCGTAATAGCCGCCTCCATACCCCATTCTTCCCCCACGCCTGTCAAAGGCAACCCCTGGCACCAGTATGGCGTCCAGCCTGCTGCAATCTCCCTCTTCTGCCAGATCGGGATTGGGCTCCCATATCCCGTATACCCCTTGCTTCAACATATGAGGTCCATCGTAGCGATAAGGAACCAAACGCCTTTGGGCCGGAACCGTCAACGGCAGCCAGATTTCCACGCCCCGCTCCCTGGCCTCCTCAAGAAAAGGCAAAATATCCAGTTCCTCTCCAAAGGGATGAAATGCCATCACGACCTTTGCTTGCGACAGCCGGTCACAGCGGAGCAGCTCTTGGCAGGCTTGTCTGGAAAAGCGTTCACGCTGCTCTTGGGACAGCGCGTTTCTTCTCTGCAATACGTGGTGACGAAGCTCTTTTTTCTCCATGTCTCTTCCTCCCCATGCCCCACAGGCTTGTCCCGTAAGCGCTCTCTAGGCTACACTTGAACATAGTTGACAAAGAGGTGAATGAAATGATCTTGCTGCAAGCAGAACATATAGAAAAAACCTATGGGGTCGAAACCATTTTACAAGACATATCCCTGCAAGTTCAAACAGGAGAACGCGTCGGATTGGTCGGTGTCAATGGAGCAGGAAAATCGACCTTGATGAAAATTCTGGCGGGTGAGTTGAGCTACGACAGCGGAACCGTCCGCATTCCCAAGGACGTCTCCATCGGCTACCTGGCGCAAAATGGCGGCCTGGAATCGGAGCGTTCGATCTGGGATGAGATGCTCAGCGTATTTACCCACCTGCAAAAGGAAGAGCGGGAATTGCGCGAGCTGGAGGCGAAAATGGGCGATCCGGACGTGATCGCTGACACCAAACGATACCAGCAGATTATGGAGGATTACGCCTATCGCGCAGAGGCTTTCAAGGAAAAAGGCGGGTACAGCTATGAAGGCTCCATCCGCGGCGTGCTGCACGGCTTGCGCTTCGCCGACATGGATTACCAGACGCCGATTCGGACGCTTAGCGGCGGTCAAAAGACGCGTTTGGCCTTGGCGAAGCTACTCCTGCAATCCCCTACGATCCTGCTGCTGGACGAGCCGACCAACTACCTGGACATTGAGACCCTCACCTGGCTGGAGAGCTATCTGCAAAACTACCAGGGCGCGATTCTCGTCGTCTCCCATGACCGCTACTTCCTAGATAAACTGGTGACCGTCGTCTACGAAATCGAGCGGACGCGGGCTACCCGGTACGTCGGCAACTACAGCCAGTTTCTCGACCAGAAGGCTGCGCGACTGGAACAGGATATGAAGCGCTTTGACAAGCAACAGGAGGAGATCGCCAAGCTGGAGGACTTCATTGCTCGCAATATTGCCCGAGCCACGACAACCAAGCGGGCGCAGAGCCGCCGCAAGACTTTGGAGAAGATGGAGCGATTGGAAAAGCCGATCAGCAAAAACAAGGCGGTCAACTTCTCCTTCGAAGTTGCCAAAATGAGCGGAAATGTCGTCATGAAGGCAAGCAATGTCGCGATTGGCTATCCCGACGCGATCCTTTCACAAGGTCTTACCTTTGAGCTCGAGCGGGAAGAGCGAGTCGCGCTGGTCGGTCCCAACGGAATCGGCAAATCCACGCTGCTCAAAACCATCGTCTCCCAACTGCCTGCCCTAAAGGGCGAGATCTCGTTTGGAAGCAACGTCACCATTGGATACTACGACCAGGAGCATCGCAACCTCAATGAGCGCAGCACGGTTCTCGGGGAGATCTGGGATGAATATCCGCAAATGCTGGAGAAAGACGTCCGCACTCTTTTGGGCAATTTCTTGTTCAGCGGCGACGATGTGCAAAAGAAGATCTCCGACTTGTCCGGCGGCGAGCGGGCACGCGTCTCTTTGGCCAAGCTGATGCTCAAGCAAGCCAATTTCCTGATCTTTGACGAGCCGACCAACCACTTGGACATCTACAGCAAGGAGGTCCTGGAAAATGCCCTGGACGAATACCCGGGCACGATCCTGTTCGTCTCCCATGACCGCTACTTTTTGAACAAGATAGCCAGCCGTGTGCTGGAGCTGTCGCCAAATGGCGTGACGAGTTATCTCGGCAATTACGACTACTTCGTGGAAAAGAAACAGGAATTGGCCGAGCTGGCAGCAGAGCAGATGGCGCAGCCAAGCAAAAAGACGGGAGCGACTCCCGTCCAGGCTGAAAAATCATCGTATGAGCTTGATAAAGAGGCCAAGCGGCGCGAGCGTCAACGTCAACGCCGCCTGGAAGAGATCGAAGAGACGATCCAGAAACGGGAGAATGACATCAGCAAATGGGAAGAAGAACTGTGTCTCCCCGAGGTCTACAGCGACCATCTTCTCGCCAAGGAACGCAATGATCAGATTCAAGCGGCGAAGGAAGAGCTGGAACTGCTATATGACGAGTGGAGCCAGCTGTCCGGTGACTAGACTTCAGTCGCCGACCTCCCGGCTGTTCGCCCCTTCTGTCTGCATGGCTGATTCGGTTGGTGCTCCCAGCGCAGCGTAGAGAGCTGGGACAACCATAAACATGATGCAGGTCGCAGCCGTCACGATGCCGGAATCATTCAAGACCAAGCCTGCGAGCGAGCCGGCGATCACCCCGGCAAAGCCTTTGACCAGATACGGGTAGTCTTGCGCCAGATGACTCAAAAAGCGATCATTTCGCAAGGACAGCACACCGAGTACGAGAAGCGAGACGACGAACAC
>DASQMM010000012.1:0-2884 GCA_035645495.1 Brevibacillus sp.
CAACAGTTCCAGATCAAACCAGGACGCTTGTTGACCCGCCTGTTCAACCCATTCCTGTGCGGTGCGTGAGGAAGCGAGGTACGTCTCAAAGAGGTATCGATCTACCTGGCTGGTGCGAACAATCATTCCCCACACCTCCTACAGCGTATAATCGTAGTCCGTCCCCGGAATATCTTGGTCAAAAATGGTCCGGTAGGTACGCTGCAACTGCTGCAAAATCCGCTCTCCCTCAATCCGCAAATAGGCAAATTTGACCGCGTATTTCTCGACGTTGTGTATGAGCCTGTTTTTTTCCAGGATGAAGGTGTGCAGGTCTTTTTCCCGTTTCTGCCACTCCTGCAGGCGGTTGCGCAATTCCTGAGCAGTCTGGGTCAATTGCTCTTTGCTTGCTTCCAGAAGTGTCCGGCTTTTCTCCATGGCCTCTTTGCCCAGCTTGGCCCCTACCTCTTTTTTAAACTGGAAGGCATGCAGCTCAGACTCCATTTCCTTCCACTTGTCGGCGATCTGGGAATAATGGCGCAAGGGGAGTACATCCTCCAGCTCCGCCTTCAACATCTCTGTGAACTTCTTTTCATACAGCTCTCGCATCACAGGGAGATCTTCCGGCACATCCCACATCATATGCGGGGTATAGACGGTATCCCAGATCGTAACCTCCTCGCGACCATGCAGGGCGGCAGAGGTTTTCCAGATCGTGGCGATCTTTTTCAAGCGGCGGTCTGACAAGCGGTATTCCTTTTCCTCCAGGCCTTGCTTAATGGAGAACAGGAAGTAGACCAAGGCTCCCGGAATTTTCACGTCAGCGGCTGCCTCCTGAATATCGCGCACGTCGTAGAGCGAAAAAACGACTGGCATCGAGGTGTTCGGCATAGTCAGCATTTTTTCGTAGCTAGCAGCATGTTGAAGGTATCCGACTTCGTAGCGGATCAAAAAACGATCGTACAACGCGGCCAGTTGTTCGTCATCCTCCGGCAATTCATTGGAGGCGGCGATCAAAAACTGAAGCGGGACCGGTTGCTTTTCCCTGCCGTTGAAATAGATCCGCTCATTGAGGATGGAGAGCAACGAATTGAGAATGGCGCTGTTGGCTTTAAAAATTTCATCCAGGAAGACAAATTGCGCCCCTGGCAAATAGCCGGACGTTTTGCGCACGTATTGGTCCTGCTTTAGCTGCTGTAAGGAAACCGGGCCGAAAATCTCGTCCGGTGACGTAAAGCGGGTCAATAAATATTCAAACCAGTGTTCGGAACCAAAAAGCTGGGAGATGCCCCGGGCGAGCTGAGATTTTGCCGTGCCTGGAGGTCCGATTAACAGAACGTTTTCGCCGCTCATCATGCCGAGCAGCAGCAGCCGGATCAATTCGCTCCGTTCCAGAAAACGGCGTTCCAGCAGCTCGATGGCTTGATCCATTTTACGTAGAATGGGTGTAGGTGTTGGTGTCTGCATCTCAGTTGGCAAGCCGTCGCAACGCAAGGAAACAACGACGCGCCACTTCCCCCCTCGTTCTGATTTCCAATTGTGATTCAGCTTCATTGCGGTCGCTCCCCGATCAGGAGCATCAATGGTTGTTTACTTATAGTCGCATAACACGGTTGAAAATGCCAGTTTTCCCTTCAGGATCAATGGATGAACGGCTGATGTGCATTCACCCAAGTCTGTATTTTCGCATATCCTGTTGTCACAAGTACCTGCAACGGATGACAGACGAAGGAGGGCACAAGATGGGGATTGAACTTGCCTGGCTGCATGGTGTATATGTGTTGTTCGTGCTCGGGATTATTCTCATGATGGTTTTGCGGCGTGACACCAGCCTGATCAGCATCGTCGGCATCGCCATCCTCGGTTTTACTGCCACAGGCTCTGTCATTGCATCGGTCGGTGGAATATTCGGAAGCTTTATCTACGCGATCACAGAGCTTTTGCCCACGATTCTCGTCATCTGCATCATTGTGGCCATGAGCCATGTGCTGACAGATACGGGCGTAAATGAAACGATGATCCGGCCCATGACGCATCTTGTTCGGAACGCTACGCTTGCGTATTGGGTGATCGGGATCGTGATGATGATCATCTCCTGGTTTTTCTGGCCGTCTCCTGCCGTTGCCCTGGTCGGGGCCGTCATGCTTCCTGTCGCAATACGCGCGGGACTGCCGGCGATCGGTGTCGCTGTTGCCATGAACCTGTTCGGACATGGAATCGCGCTATCTGGCGACTTCGTCATTCAAGGCGCACCATCGTTAACTGCCAAAGCAGCCGGCATTCCGGTATCCGACGTGCTTCATGCGAGTATCCCGCTGGTGATCGTCATGGGTCTCGTCACGACTATTACAGCTTTCTGGTATTTGCGAAAAGACATGAAAATGGGTCTGGTTGCCCCGGCATCCGAGCATATATTTAGCGCGGATTCCTCCGTCAAAGCACCTCTTCGCGCTGGTGTAAGAAAAACGTTGGCCTTTCTCGTGCCGATCCTCTTTCTCCTGGACGTAATCGCCATGTTCGCGTTTGACCTTCTCGGCGGCGAAGCGACAGCACTGGTAGGCGGGACCGCCTTGTTGATCCTGATCGTCTCTACCATGCTGGCACATAAGGAAAAAGGGTTGGAGCAGGTCACCACCCATTTGATTCAAGGATTTCAATTCGGCTTCAAAGTATTCGGGCCGGTGATCCCGATCGCAGCTTTCTTTTATATGGGCGACAGCGGTTTCATCTCGGTCTTCGGGGAAGTACTTCCAGCTGGTTCGCAAGGCATTGTCAATGACCTGGGTGTAGCCTTGGCGCATACGATTCCCGTCAGTAAAGAAGTGGCCGCCCTCACCCTGACTTCTGTCGGTGTCATCACCGGGCTGGATGGTTCCGGCTTCTCTGGGATTACGCTCGCAGGCTC
>DASQMM010000013.1:0-1798 GCA_035645495.1 Brevibacillus sp.
GGCGTAATCCTGTGGCGGGATGACTCCTCCGATGACCACCACGATGTCATCGCGTCCCAGCTTTTTCAGTTCTTCGACCAACTGCGGCAGAAGGGTTTTATGTCCGGCGGCAAGCGAGCTGAACCCGATGGCGTGCACGTCGTTTTCTACAGCTTGCTTGGCTGTCTCCTCCGGTGTTTGGAAAAGCGGTCCCACATCCACGTCAAAGCCCATGTCGGCAAATGCAGTCGCGATCACTTTCGCTCCACGGTCATGTCCGTCCTGCCCCATTTTGGCAATCATGATACGCGGTCGTCTGCCTTCCCATTGCTCAAATTCATCTGCCATTTTGCGTACTGCAGCCACTTCTTCCGCTTCGCCGAATTCAGCGCTGTAGACACCGCTGATCGAACGAATTACTGCTTTATGGCGTCCGACCACTTTTTCATACGCATCCGAGATTTCGCCGAGGGATGCTCTGGCACGCGCCGCTTCGATCGCCAAGGCCAGAAGATTGCCTTCCCCCGTCTCAGCACATGTGGTGATCGCCTGCAAAGCGGCCTGCACTCTCGCTTCGTCCCGATTCTCCCACAGCTCCTTGAGGCGGCGGATCTGAGCCTCGCGAACCGCAGTGTTATCCACTTCGAGAATTTCCAGCGGATCTTCTTTTTCCAAACGGTACTTATTGACCCCGATAATCGCTTCCTTGCGCGAATCGATATGCGCATGGCGACGAGCGGCGGCTTCCTCAATCTTCATCTTCGGCAGACCTGTCTCGATCGCTTTTGCCATCCCGCCCAGGGCTTCGATCTCCTCGATATGCTCCCAGGCGCGCTCCACGAGCTGTGCCGTCAAGGATTCCACATAGTAGGAACCCGCCCATGGATCTACCACTTTGCAGATCCCGGTCTCATCCTGCAAATACAGCTGGGTATTGCGGGCGATGCGGGCGGAGAAATCTGTCGGCAAGGCAATCGCTTCGTCTAAAGCATTGGTGTGAAGCGATTGGGTATGGCCGAGAGCGGCTGCCATTGCCTCGATGTTCGTGCGAATGACGTTATTGAACGGATCTTGCTCCGTCAAACTCCAGCCCGAGGTCTGGGAATGTGTGCGTAAGGCCATCGACTTCTCATTTTTCGGATTGAACTGCTTGATCAGATTAGCCCAGATCAAGCGAGCAGCCCGCATCTTGGCTACTTCCATAAAGTAGTTCATGCCGATTGCCCAGAAGAAGGAGAGCCTCGGGGCAAAGGCGTCGATATCAATGCCAGCTTTCAGCCCTGTGCGAACGTATTCCAGCCCGTCCGCCAAGGTGTACGCCAGCTCGATGTCTGCGGTCGCTCCTGCCTCCTGCATATGGTAGCCGGAAATGCTGATGCTGTTGAATTTGGGCATATGCTTGGAAGTGTAGGCGAAAATATCCGAGATGATTTTCATCGACGCTTCAGGCGGATAAATATAGGTGTTGCGCACCATGTATTCTTTCAAAAAGTCATTTTGGATCGTTCCGGTCAGCTTGGACTGATCGACACCCTGCTCTTCTGCTGCCACGATGTAAAAGGCCATAATCGGCAAGACAGCGCCATTCATCGTCATCGATACCGACATCTGATCCAGCGGGATGCCGTCAAACAAGATTTTCATATCGAGGATAGAGTCGACGGCCACCCCCGCTTTTCCCACGTCGCCGACGACGCGGGGATGATCGGAATCATAGCCGCGATGGGTCGCCAGGTCGAACGCAATGGACAGGCCCTTTTGTCCTGCCGCCAGATTGCGCCGGTAAAAGGCATTGCTCTCCTCGGCCGTAGAAAAACCG
>DASQMM010000014.1:0-3396 GCA_035645495.1 Brevibacillus sp.
GAGACGCGAATCAAGCGGATATTCATCTCGAGCTTTCGTTCCAGCATCTGGGCCACCTGTGCCCAATCGCCAGAGACGATCTGCTGCGATACCCGCCCCACATGCGTCAGGGGCTGCTCCGTCAACAGACTGCCAGCCATCAATACCAGCACACCACTCACGAGGCCGCCTGCCAGAAGCAGGAGGCCTTTTTTGCCCGGTTTCCACCCTGACAGCCGTGACCCGGCAACAAAAAATCCGATCAGTCCGGCTAAAAAACCGCCCGCGTCCGTCCCCAAATGAGGAGCCACCATATAATAAAGCACAATCGCGAACAGGATCGCCGAAAACACCGGGATCACTTGACGGCTCCACCCCTGCCGCTTTTCCCTTCGACGGTCGATTTGGTACAAAGCCGCGGCCAGAAGTATCGTGCTGCCGATCAATACTCCTTCATACTCATTCCCTAATCCGTAAAAACGGGCACCAATGACCGGGTCATATCCGAGGTAGGACTGGCGCATCAACGTTGCCCCCGTCCATCCGTCCAACAGCAGACTCCCCACCGTTAAACCGCAAACAATGGCTACTGTTCGAGACAACGGGAGAACCTCCATCAGAAAAGCGAGCAGCAAGGAGGTCATTATCAATGCGCCCAATACGACGACTCCCGACACCTGCCAGGTTAATGCCGCCTCGACCAGCAGCAAAAAGGGGAACCAGAGCATAGCCAAGAGTGCGAGACGCATCCCGCGGCGAAGCTTCTCTCCTCCCTCTCCCAATCCACGTTTCCTCCCCCACAGCCAGAGTGCGACCGCACCCGCGAGAGTGATCATCTGCAGCATCACGTAGGTGTAAAGCACAGAGGAACGCGTCGAATAGGTATGGTGAATTCCGTCCACCTTTTGCACGAACGAAGTGATATTTGTCCCGCTATCCTGGATGCGCAGCGTGTGTCCAGCCAGCCCCTTTGGCTGTGGCACTTGCAGCCAAGACAACAGCGTTGGCAGAATATCGAGTCCACTCACCAGCCCGGGCTGTCTGGTGGTCGCCGAGGTGAGCAGGCCACTTTCTGTGTTTCGCCATACCAGAATGGGCGGCAACAGCTTTTTTTCCTGTGAGGCCTGGGCATGTACCGCTGGCGTGACCACCATGACAGTCTGATTTTCCGTTCGTGCTGACAAGAGTTGATCCAAGAATGCCGACCAATCCCGCATAATGCGATCGTAGGAGCGTTCAAACTGGTTCGGTTCCATCTCATCAGCCAGCTGATACAGGCGGGCCAGATCTGCTAATTGTACTGTGATTAATTCAGCGCCCTGATTTGGGTTCGCCGTGATACTGCTAAACAGTTTCTCGTAATGGGTTCGAATTCCGTAGGGATAGCCCTCGGTAGATGAGGTTGTCCATAGATGCAGGTCTCCATGAGGCACACGTCCGAGCTCATCCATGGCAAAAAGAATGGCATGCCGCTGCCGGACGTCCTCGTAATCGCCGGACCCGTATGCTGTTACCGGGATCTGATGGGCTGCAAGCGTACTGCCCAAAAGACCGATCTGCGACGTATACGGCTTGTCCCGATTCTCCGCATGAAGCCGGAAAATACCCGGAAAGACAATTTGCGAGCCCGCCGGATCGAGCCCCAGCTTTGCCGCCCATGCACCCGCCGTCTGATTGCCTTGCATGATTTCCTCCCGCTCATAGGCGGTCCTGCTGCGCTCCGTGTACAGCGCTTGCGAGCCACTCCCCATCAGAAGATAGGTATTGGCCGCCGTACGTGCACCTGGTGGTCGGACCGACAATGCCCCGATCCCTGCCTGTTCCAGCCACCTGTCCACATGTGGATAGGTGCGCCATCTCTCCAGATCGGCAAAAGACATCCCTTCGAAAAACAAGAGTATCACCTGCGGACCTTGTGCTGTCTGACGCGCCTCTGATTTTGGGACCATGGTCAACAGTAATAATACTGACAGAAAAATGAGGCATTTTCTCTTCACTTTGCTCCCTCCTGTTGATAACACTGCCTGCCTTATCCACATATTCCACAGAATAATCCACAGGGACCGGGCTATTTTCCCGGTCATTTTTTATAGTTATCACCATTATTCACAGGGGGAGCTTGGGACAGACGCAAAAGTTATTCAACTTCTGTGGATAAAAGAAAAGGTCCTTCTCCATGAGAACCTATCATGGAAAAAGACCTGCTTTCTGATTGGAATTTGCTGACTCGCTTGCTTACTGCTCCGAAAGCGATAATCCCGGGACTCCATTCAGATCAAGCCCGGCAAATTCACCTTTTTCATAACGGATATACCCTGCCGCCGCGATCATGGCGGCATTGTCCGTACAAAGCGAAAGGGGTGGTATGACAAGCGGGATGCCTTCCTGCTGACAGCGACCTTGCAGTCTTTCCCGCAATCCCCTATTCGCCGCCACACCTCCTGCCAGCAACACCTGCTTCGCCCCGAATTCTCGGACTGCGCGCAGTGTTTTTTCGACCAGGACCTCTGTGACCGAGTCCTGGAAGCTTGCAGCGAGATTGGCAGGTTGAATGGTCTCCCCGCGCTGTGCCGCATTATGCAGGGTATTGAGGACAGCCGACTTCAAGCCGCTGAAGCTGAAATCATAGGAGTCCGGTTCCAGCCAAGAACGAGGAAGCGGGACATTCGCTTCTCCCTCGTGGGCAAGCCGATCGATATGCGGGCCGCCGGGATACGGCATGTTGAGCGCGCGAGCCACCTTGTCGTAAGCCTCGCCGGCGGCATCGTCTCTCGTCTCGCCCAGGATTTCAAACTGGCCGTGTCCCTTCATCCACACCAATTCCGTATGCCCGCCGGAAACGACAAGGGCGATCAGCGGGAAATCCATCTCTTCGACCAGACGATTCGCGTAAATATGTCCAGCGATATGGTGAACCCCGATCAACGGAATGCCGCGCGCCAGGGAGATTGCTTTGGCAGCCGCCACTCCTACGAGCAAGGCTCCCACCAGGCCCGGTCCATAGGTAACGGCGATGGCGTGGATCTCATCGAGCGTCTTGTTGGCATCTCGCAGAGCCTCCTCGATCGTCAGCGTAATATTCTCCACGTGGCGTCTGGAAGCCACTTCTGGCACGACACCACCGAAGCGCTTGTGAATATCCGCCTGGGAGGCGATCACATTGGACAAAACTTCGCGACCGTCCCGGACGACCGAAGCCGACGTCTCATCGCAGCTCGTCTCAATTCCCAGAATATAAGTCGGGCCACCCGACTGTTTGTGTGCCTGATAGGCCTGCATGACGCGCTGTTCGTAGCGCAATTGATTTGTCCTGTTCATTGCAATGTCACCCACATAATGATTGCGTCCTCATTGTTATCCGAATAATATCGTTTTCTGATTCCTTGTTCCGTAAAACCCAGCTTGACGTACATATTG
>DASQMM010000015.1:0-10403 GCA_035645495.1 Brevibacillus sp.
AGACCCCTCATAGACGATGAGGTTGATAGGTTCGGTGTGGAAGCGTGGCAACACGTGGAGCTGACGAATACTAATCGGTCGAGGACTTATCCACAAATTATCCACAATAGCATTCATGCAGATCCAGTTTTGAAGGAATAAAGCAGAACCTTCCTATCCATAAGGATAAGGAGGTTTTTTTGTTATTGCTTGCTACTCGTACACAAATCCACTAACATGGGGACGTATTGTCAATTGGATGATCCTGAACAGAGGAGAGAAGAATATTGAGCATACCGTATGCGATTTTATTCGATATGGATGGAACGCTGCTGCAGACAGAAAAACTGTCCACACCAGCGTTTCAGCGGACCTTTGAGCAGCTTCGTGAACAAGGAATGTGGCAGGGGCCTACACCGGATGAAAAGGCACTTATCAACGTTTTGGGGATGATTATAGAACAAGTGTGGATAAAGCTGCTGCCTGGTGCAGAGGAAGCGACCAAGAAAGCAGCCGATGCCTACTTGCTTGAAAATGAAATCAAGCTAATCAAAGAAAGGATTACAGATCTATACCCAGGGGTGAGAGAAACTCTTCAGCGGCTTCACGAAGAAGGATATGCTCTGTTCATTGCAAGCAATGGACAAGAAGAGTATATCGATGCGATTTGCGAGGAATACGAGTTAAAGCCGCTTTTGACAGACCTGTATTCCGCAGGGCGCTTTCAGACCAGTACCAAAAAGGATTTGGTCGCCAAGTTGCTGCGTGACTACGATATAAAGCAAGCAGTCATGGTCGGCGACCGCCATTCCGACATCGAAGCAGGCATTGCCAACGATCTTTTTACCATTGGCTGTGACTTTGGCTTTGCCAAACCGGGAGAACTGGACGGCGCCAATGTAGTGATCCGCCGTTTTTCAGAGGTCATTTCCTGTTTGCCTCCTAGCCGAGTGTAAGCTTGTTGCATTACAAATTCCCAGTTTTACAAAGAGCAGTCGAGTGGTCCTTTTTCCTACTCAGCTGCTCTTTTCCTTTTATCGTGGAAAGGTGTTTCTCATTGATTCAAAAGGCTGTAATCTGCCCACAATAGATGTTGTGTAGCGTATTTTCACCTCTTGCATGTGCGAAGAAAACCCATTATAATTAAAGTCAAAGATAGTCAAAGTCAATCATTCACACATGAGAAAGGAGGCGATGACTTGCGTAATATCTCGGACATCATTGAACAGCATCTAAAAAACATTATCACCGAAAGCCCGAATGGTTCGATCGAGATCCAGCGTAGTGAGCTAGCCGACCTTTTTCAGTGTGTGCCATCCCAGATCAACTACGTGATTAACACGCGCTTTACGGTGCAAAAGGGGTATATCGTCGAGAGCAAGCGTGGCGGTGGCGGATACATCCGGATTCGCAAGGTGCAGATCGTGAGCAAGGCCCGTCTGCAGGAGTTGCTCACGGAAGAGCTGATTGGCGAGAGCATCACGCAGAGTGTAGGCAATGCCATCATCGAGCGTTTGCTTGAGGACGGATTGGTCAGTCAACGGGAAGCAGCTTTGATGAAAATTGCCACCTCGCGCAATGTATTGATGATCGAGCCAAATCTGCGCGATAAATTGCGGGCGGCCATGTTGAAACAAATGATTGCAGTTATCTTGTTAAAGTAAAGAATGTGTTAGGAGGGATCGTGATGAACTGTGAAGAATGTGGAAAAAGGCCGGCTACTTTGCACTTGACCAAAATCGTCAATGGCGAGAAAACCGAATACCATATCTGTGAACAATGTGCCCAGGAAAAAGGAGACGTTTTTACCGGCTTTCACAACTTCAGCATCAACAATCTCCTGTCAGGCTTGCTGAAATTTGACCCCATGCAAAAAAATGGGCGGGAATCCAGCACAAGCAAACCGCTAAGATGCGAGACATGTGGTCTGACTTACGCACAATTCAGCAAGAGCGGTCGATTTGGCTGCAGTGATTGTTACACGTTCTTGGGTGACAAGCTGGACCCACTGTTCAGACGGATCCACGGCAACACCCAACACATAGGCAAGGTACCCGAGCGGACCGGGGGACAGTTGAAGATTCGCAAAGAGCTGGAGCAGCTAAAGAGTGCGTTGCAGCGCCATGTTGCCAGCGAAGAATTTGAAAAGGCTGCAGAGATGCGTGACCGAATTCGAATGCTGGAACAAAAAATGTCTCAATCGTAGCGAGGGGAGGAAGGCTGGACATGTCTCAACAGCAGTTTATGCAAAACCCGTGGAGCAATTGGATGAAGGGAGAAGGCCCCGATTCTGATATTGTCATCAGTACACGGTTGCGTATCGCGCGTAACTTGCGCCAGCACCCTTTTCCGTTGTTGGCTACAGACTCCCAGGCGGAGGAAGTGGTCAAAAAGGTAACGGAAGTAAGCGAATCTGAGGCTATGCGCAAGCGGCACCGATTGCAAATGATTCAAATGGACCAGGTAAATCCATTGGAAAAAAAGGTTCTGGTAGAAAAACATCTCATCAGTCCTCATCTGGCTGAGGAATCGCGCAAAGGGGCGGTTCTGTTAAGCAAAGATGAATCGGTTAGCATTATGATAAACGAAGAAGACCATATTCGTATCCAGGTCCTGTTGCCGGGATTCCGATTAAATGAAGCATGGGAAATGGGTACGAAAATAGATGACATATTTGAGAAGCACCTGAACTATGCTTTTGACGAAAAAAGAGGCTATCTTACAAGCTGCCCAACCAACGTAGGGACTGGAATTCGCGCTTCGGTCATGCTGCATCTGCCCGCACTGGTCATGACGCAGCAGATCAACCGCATCCTGCAAGCGATTAATCAGGTTGGTTTGGTCGTACGCGGGATTTACGGGGAAGGCAGTGAGGCGCTCGGCAATCTGTTCCAGCTTTCCAATCAGGTCACATTGGGCATGTCGGAGACGGATATCCTCTCTAATCTTTATGGAGTAGCCAGACAGATCATCGAGCAGGAGCGAGTAGCGCGCCAGTATTTGCTGGAGCACACGCGCGTCTCGCTGGAGGACCGGATATTCCGTTCGTACGGAATTTTGCTTCATGCTCGGACGATGGAGTCCAAAGAAGCGGCTCAGCGTTTGTCCGATTTGCGACTGGGCATTGATCTTGGTGTGATTCCCAATGTTTCACCCTTGGTTTTAAACGAACTTTTGGTCACGACTCAGCCGGGGTTCCTACAGCAGCACGCAGGGCAAAAGCTGACCCCTGAACAAAGGGATGAAAGAAGGGCAAGGCTGATTCGTGAGCGCATCAATGCTGGTAGGCCGTCCCATGATAATGGCATTTAAAACGAAACAGGTAACTATGGAGGTGTAAACCATATGATGTTTGGACGTTTTACAGAACGAGCACAAAAAGTACTGGCACTGGCCTTGGAAGAGGCGGTGCGTCTGGGACACAAAGATATTGGAACGGAACATGTCCTCTTGGGCTTGATTCGGGAAGGAGAAGGGATCGCAGCCAAAGCACTGCAGTCTCTGGGACTTGGCCTCGATAAAATTCAAAGCGAAGTAGAGTCGCTGATCGGCAGAGGCACCGAGCAGTCTGGCAGCAACTACACACCGAACTATACACCGAGAGCCAAAAAAGTGATCGAGCTGTCGATGGATGAAGCCCGCAAGCTGGGACACACATACGTGGGCACCGAGCACATCCTGTTGGGCCTGATCCGTGAAGGAGAAGGCATCGCAGCCCGCATTATGAACAACCTGGGAGTGAGCCTGAACAAAGCACGTCAGCAAGTGCTGCAGCTTCTGGGCAGTTCGGAAATGATGGCATCCCACCAGCCTTCAGGCGGCAATCCTGCAGCCAACACTCCTACATTGGACGGTTTGGCCCGCGACTTGACTGCAATCGCACGTGAAGGCGGACTCGACCCCGTCATCGGTCGCCAAAAGGAAATCGAGCGTGTGATTCAGGTATTGAGCCGCCGGACCAAAAACAATCCTGTTCTGATTGGGGAGCCTGGTGTAGGGAAAACAGCTATTGCCGAAGGTTTGGCGCAAAAGATCGTCAACAATGAAATTCCCGAGACCCTTCGCGACAAGCGCGTCATGACCCTGGATATGGGTACCGTGGTAGCGGGCACCAAATACCGTGGTGAATTTGAAGATCGCCTGAAAAAAATCATGGATGAAATTCGCCAGGCGGGGAACATCATCCTGTTCATTGACGAGCTGCATACACTGATTGGTGCAGGCGGGGCAGAGGGCGCGATCGATGCCTCCAATATTCTGAAGCCAGCACTGGCTCGCGGTGAATTGCAGTGCGTAGGGGCCACTACCTTGGACGAATACCGCAAATACATCGAGAAGGATGCAGCGCTGGAACGCCGTTTCCAACCCATCCAAGTCGACGAGCCGGTGCCAGAAGACGCCGTCAAGATCCTCCACGGCCTGCGGGATCGTTACGAGGCTCACCACCGTGTAAAGATCACGGACGAAGCTATCGAGCAAGCAGTGAAGCTCTCTGACCGCTACATTACCGACCGCTTTCTCCCTGACAAGGCGATTGACCTGATCGACGAGGCTGCTTCCAAGGTACGTCTCCAATCTTTCACAGTTCCGCCTAATCTGAAGGAGCTGGAAGGCCGCCTCGAGGAAGTGCGCAAGGAAAAGGACGCTGCCGTGCAGTCGCAGGAATTTGAAGAGGCAGCAGCCCTGCGTGATCAAGAACAGAAGCTTCGTGAAGAATTGGATAAAACGAAGAAGGATTGGAAAGAGCGTCAGGGTCAACTCAACATGGAGGTTACTCCGGAAGACATCGCGACCGTCGTGGCGAGCTGGACCGGAATTCCGGTGCTCAAGCTGAAAGAAGAAGAGACTGAGCGGCTGTTGAAAATGGAGGAAATCCTGCACGATCGCGTCATCGGTCAAGACGAGGCGGTCAAGTCGATCTCCCGAGCGATCCGCCGTGCTCGTGCCGGACTGAAGGACCCCAAACGCCCAATCGGTTCGTTTATCTTCCTGGGTCCGACCGGGGTAGGGAAAACAGAGCTGGCTCGTGCTGTAGCGGAAACCCTGTTTGGCGACGAGGATGCCATGATCCGCGTAGACATGTCCGAGTACATGGAGAAACACTCGACAGCTCGACTCGTCGGAGCGCCTCCAGGCTATGTCGGCTATGACGAAGGCGGCCAATTGACCGAAAAAGTGCGCCGCAAACCATACTCCGTTATCCTGCTGGACGAAATTGAGAAAGCGCACCCGGATGTGTTCAACATCCTGCTGCAGGTACTCGATGACGGAAGACTAACGGACTCCAAAGGACGGACAGTCGATTTCCGCAACACGGTAGTCATCATGACCTCCAACGTCGGGGCGAATATGATCAAGAAAAACACCACTCTGGGCTTTACCGCTGGCGACGAGTCCGAGAGAAAATATCAGGATATGAAGGACAAAGTCATGGATGAGCTGAAGAAAAGCTTCCGTCCTGAATTCCTGAATCGGATCGACGAGGTAATCGTCTTCCACTCCCTGGAGCAGGAGCATATCGAGCAGATCGTGTCGCTCATGACAGACGAACTGCGCAAACGCCTCAGAGAGCAAAGCATCGATTTCGTCCTCACAGAGGAAGCGAAGAAGATTCTGGCCAAAGAGGGCTTCGACCCGGCCTACGGAGCACGTCCGCTGCGCCGAGCTATTCAACGCCATATCGAAGACAAATTGTCCGAGGAGCTTCTGAAAGGCTCCATCAGCAAGGGCGATACCGTCAACATCGATGCCGAAGACGGCAAACTGGTGGTCAAAAGGCTGGAAAAAGCCAAATCGTAATCTGTCGAATAATCAGGAGAAAGAATACCTCTTTCTGTGAGAGGTATTCTTTTTTTGTGCTGCACAGTCATGTATGATAATGGTATTTCAAAACAATAAAGAGGTACGATGATGTCAAAGTATAAAACGAAATTTGCATGTCAAGAATGTGGGTATGAATCACCGAAATGGTTGGGAAAATGCCCCGGTTGCAACAGTTGGAATACGCTGGTCGAGGAAGTAACGGTCAAGGGCTCCTCCCATCGCCATGAAGGCTTGGGCGGCGGCCAACGTCAGGCCCCGCTGCCGTTGACGCAGGTCGCCAGCGAAGAAGAGCCGCGCATGGATACCACCATCGGAGAATTGAATCGCGTACTCGGAGGAGGTTTGGTTCCGGGTTCGCTCATCCTTGTGGGCGGAGACCCAGGGATTGGAAAATCGACACTGCTGCTGCAAACATCGTTTGCTCTTGCTCATCAGGGCGGTAAAGTTCTTTATGTGTCTGGCGAGGAATCAGCCAAGCAGATCAAGCTGCGGGCTGATCGGCTGGACATGAAAACACCGCCCATGTTTGTATTGGCAGAAAATGATTTAGAATTGATCGAACAGCATATCAATCAGGTAGAGCCCGATGTCTTGATCATCGACTCGATCCAGACGGTATTTCATCCGGCCATTCAATCCGCTGCAGGAAGTGTTGCACAGGTGCGTGAGGCGACTGCACAGCTGATGCGCATCGCCAAGGGAAAAGGCATCGGCACCTTTATCGTCGGCCACGTCACCAAGGAAGGCTCCATCGCGGGGCCGCGCATGCTGGAGCATATGGTGGATGCCGTCCTGTATTTTGAAGGAGAGCGGCACAACACCTTCCGTATTTTACGCGCTGTCAAAAACCGTTTTGGTTCGACAAATGAAATAGGCATCTTTGAAATGAAGGATCGGGGTCTGGAGGAGGTCGCCAATCCTTCCGAAATCTTTTTGGCGGAACGTCCCGTTGGAGTGGCCGGCTCCACTGTCGTCGCGAGCATGGAGGGAACACGCCCTGTACTGGTGGAGCTGCAAGCTTTGGTTGCGCCGACCAGCTTTGTGACACCGCGCAGAACGGCGACCGGGGTGGATCATCAGCGTGTTGCCATGATTATGGCCGTCCTGGAGAAGCGCATGGGCATGATGCTGCAAAACCAGGATGCTTATGTAAACGTAGCAGGCGGTGTGCGGTTGGATGAACCTGCAGTCGATCTTGCTATTGCCGTCAGCATCGCCAGCAGCTTTCGCGACCACGCCACCAACCCTCATGACGTGGTGATCGGTGAAGTTGGCTTGACGGGAGAGGTACGCGGCGTCTCCCGGATCGAACAGCGTGTGCGTGAAGCGCATAAATTGGGCTTCAAGCGCGTAATCATCCCGCAGAAGAACATTCGCGGGTTGGATGCTCCAGACGATATCGCGGTGATCGGGGTCAACAATATTGCGGAAGCGTTGGATGAGGTCATGAGGGGGTAGACAGGCATGCACGAACCCAACAAGAAGAGCGTAGACTTTCGTGATGTGCTGCGCTTTGTTGCTCCGGGCACGATGCTTCGTGAAGGACTCGAACACGTCCTGCGTGCGAAAACAGGTGGATTGATCGTCATCGGGTACGGACCCAAAATGGAGGCGATGGTTGACGGGGGCTTTTCCATCAATTGTGAGTTCACTCCTTCCCATTTGTACGAATTGGCGAAAATGGACGGGGGAATCATTATAAGTGAAGATGCCAAACGGATTCTTTTTGCCAATACTCAGCTTTTCCCTCCTGCAGCCATTGCGACCAGTGAGACGGGAACCCGTCATCGGACAGCGCAACGCACAGCGATCCATACGAATCACCTGGTGATCGCCATCTCTCAGAGACGCAACGTCATCACACTGTACAAAGGGGCATTCCGCTATGTCCTCAACGACGTCAACGTCATTTTAGCGAAGGCGAATCAGGCTGTATCCACCCTGGAAAAATACAAGTCCGTACTGGAACAGTCGTTGACGAATCTGGGCGCGTTGGAGTTCGAGGAACTGGTCACTTTGGAAGAAGTCGCTTTCGTTTTGCAACGAATCGAGATGGTATTACGTATTAAGGAAGAGGTAACTAAATACATTTGTGAATTGGGCACTGAGGGCAGACTCATCAGCATGCAGTTGGAAGAGCTGGTAACCAATCTCGAGGATGAAGCGCAGATGCTGATCCGGGACTATAGTCGCGATCGAGAATCTTCACCGGCCGAAGCTTTGTTGGAGATGAAAAAGCTTAGCTCAGAGGAGATGCTGGAGCCGACTTCCTTTCTGCGAGTTCTTGGCTATACCGCCCACGCCAGCATGCTTGAGGAGTCCGTATCACCCCGTGGGTATCGAATTTTGCAAAAGATACCACGTATGCCTTTTACAATCGTCTCGAATCTTGTCGAACATTTTCACAACCTGCCTCGCATCTTCATGGCAACCATCGAAGAGCTCGATGAAGTGGATGGAATCGGCGAGGTCCGGGCCCGGGCGATCAAGGATGGGCTGAGAAGGATTCAGGAACAAGTGTTCATTGACAGACATATTTGAAGTAGAATAGGATTAAGTCACGTTATTTTCTGTGACATTCGTCTCGATCCATTCGCAAGTAAACTGTTTTGTATTAATCGATTTGCCTAGTAGACCAATCATGAAAGTGATCTGTCTTCTGCGCGAAGGAAATCAGGAGGTAGTCTATGTTCGTGAAATCGTTGCCGAACATACTAACCGTCAGCAACTTGTTTTTAGGAGTACTGGCCATCATACTTGCTTTTCAAGGTGATCATTACGTCGATTATGCTGCGATTACCGTCATTATCGGCATGCTGGCAGACGGCCTGGATGGACGCGTCGCCCGCATGCTGAATGCTCAAAGTGAATTTGGAAAAGAACTGGATTCGCTGTCTGATGTGATTACATTTGGTGTTGCGCCGGCGTTTATCATGTACGTCGTGGTCCTGCAGGATTTTAACTGGATCGGCATTGTCCTTACTGCGATCTTCCCGATTTGCGGTGCATTGCGACTAGCCCGGTTCAATGTGCAGGCTGGAGTGCCAGGCTACTTCATCGGCCTTCCGATTACGGCTGCCGGCGGCGTGCTCGCCACGCTTGCACTTTACCATGAAGTGTTTAACTCTACCCTGTTGGCAGCAAGCATGCTGTTGCTCGCGTTTTTGATGGTATCCAAGGTCAAGTACCCCAACTTCAAAAAAGTGGGGATTCCGAAAGCCGCGTATTGGATCACCCCGATCATCATCGCGATCGTTGTCGTGGTAGCGATCAAATTCCCGCAGCAGTTTCCGAAGATCGTCTTCCTGCCGCTGGCGGTTTACGCTTTGTACGGAATAAAAAAAAACGTTGACTTTTTGATCAAAAAATTAAGCAAACGCAAGAAAAAAGAAGAGGAATCCGTTCCGTTTGAATAAGATTTCCTCTGCAAAAAAAGGAAAACCCGCTGATGAAAAAGCGGGTTTTTTTTGCAACCTTTTTACATGTTTATTCGTATTACCAATGGGGAATCAAGTGAGATTAAATACGCCCAGGGTGTTGAGCCTTTTGCTTTCCTGCTCGATCACGTCTTCCAGTTTAATATCCGTAATGTTGCACAAAGCTGTCAGGTAAAAAAGATTTTTTCCAAGCTCTGCTGTGAAGACGTCCCGGCAGTGCTCGCATAATGGACCGGAGAAATGCGTGTCGAGCTGGGACTTGTGGTCCTCCAGGTTTTTACTGGAGTCGAACGTCTGCTTCTTGGCTACCACTTCTACGCAGCCGCATTCTGTAATGGCTTTAGTCAGTGAACGGTTGATGCGGGATGCTGTTTCCTGCACTTTGGACATGACGTCCAGGACGCTTCGATGTCTGATTAAAAGTTCGGATACTTGCGTTTGAAAGTCATCGATGTTGCGAGTGTCCATATGGTTCACCTCTGCTTTAGGCTGTTGGTATCGTCGCAATTTTCAGCACAACACTACTGTCATTATAAGAAGGGACTCCGCTTACTGTCAATTTTGCCAAAGAAGAAAACAAGAGTTCGAGGTTGACGAATCTTCATTAGTTGTGTTAGAATCTTTGGCTATTTGACATGATAAAAAGAATTTTGCTATAGTGATGGAAATAGGCTTGGTTGTTTGATCTGTTTCTTGAGAAAGAGGGTTTTACTTGTTCGCTTCTGTCAATATTAATAACAAGGAGGTGAAGGCATGGTACGCCGCATAGGAAAAATCTTTTTCGTGATCGTTGGTGGTGGTTTGGGATACCAGTACGGCCCAGACCTGTACAATTTGCTTGATCCATTATTGAAAATTGGTGAAGTAAGCGGTACTTCTTACATTGGTGCGGTGCTCGGTGCCATCTTATTTTTCTTTTTAGCGAATTGGCTATTGGATTACATTCTGAAGGTCGTCCGCTGGGGAGAAGAGACACTCGTCAAAATGCCGATTGTCGATGTCATGTTCGGAGCGATGGGGTTGATTAGTGGTCTTATTGTTGCTTTTTTATTATTCCTGCCCATCAGTAAAATATCGATTCCGGTGATAGGTGATTTGTTGCCGCTGGTTGTTTCTGGACTACTTGGCTATTTGGGATTTCAGGTCGGGTTCCGCAAGCGCGAC
>DASQMM010000016.1:0-2638 GCA_035645495.1 Brevibacillus sp.
TGTGCAGCCGGGTGAAAAAATCGTCGGCTTTTTGCATCTTGGCTTTTTCGATCCGGACAAGACTCCACAAGCAGCGCCAAGGACTCCAGCCGAGGAAAAATTCACGCGATTCGAGTAACGGGGAAGACCAACGGGATCAAAAAAACCGCCCGTTATACATAAGGGGGCGGTACGGGCGGCGAAAACGGGGACATCAAGTCCATCGTTTCACTGACAGATTCTATTCTAGCTTCGGGATATTGAGCGAACGTAGAGTTCGTTTGAAGAGATTGTAAATGTTTGCCTGGCGTCATTCACCCGTTTTCGCTTTTCCCTAGACATGCATCCATGCGGTCGGGGCCAACCTGTCATAGATTGAAAAATGAAACGCTGTTTTTCACAATGGCAGCCTCTTTCAATCTAGACAGGAAGGGGGAGAGTGCGGATGGGAAACCGTGGGTTTGGCGGCGGCAACTTTTGGTGGATTATCGTGATTATCCTGGTGATTTTTGCTCTGTTTGATGACTAAGCGTTTTATCAGATCGATGAAAATGAAAGACTCTGTGTCCTGTCTCGGAACACAGAGTCTTTTTGTTATGCGTATGCGATAGGGCAGGAGTCTCGGTCAGTCTCGCACTTGCAAATGCTGGAGGAACTGGCGCGTACGTTCCTCGCGAGACTGGCGGAAAACCTGCTCGGGAGGCCCCTGCTCGACGATGACGCCCTGGTCCATAAAGATCACTTCATCTGCCACATCGCGGGCGAAGCTCATCTCATGCGTGACGACGATCATGGTCATGCCTTCCTGTGCCAATTCCTTCATCACTTTTAACACCTCGCCGACCAATTCGGGATCCAGAGCGGAGGTAGGCTCGTCAAAGAGCATCACCTGCGGGTCCATGGCCAATGCACGGGCAATCCCTACCCGCTGCTGCTGTCCGCCAGACAACTGGGCAGGGTAATGATCCACCTTGTCTGCGAGCCCTACCTTTGCCAATATGGCAGAAGCCTTGAGTCGGACCTTGCTGGGATCTTCCTTTTTTACCGTGACAGGTCCCTCCATCACGTTTTGCAGAGCCGTCATGTGGGGGAACAGGTTATAGCTTTGAAATACCATACCGGTTTGCCTGCGCAGAAGCGGGATACGGGAACGATCCGGTTTTTGCGAGAAGTCCAGCTTGACATCTCCGATCTGAACCGTGCCACTGGTCGGTACCTCCAAGGCATTCAGACAGCGCAACAAGGTGGTTTTGCCAGAACCGGAAGGGCCGATCACGACTACGACCTTTCCTTTTTCTACGGTGAGGGAGATTCCTTTTAATACGTGTAGGGAATGAAACTGCTTATGCAAATCACGAACCTGAATCATCGTTGGAATTCACCTGCTTCTTAGACATAGCGGTCCAGTCTGTATTCGATGCGATCCTGCAGGATGGAGAGCAGGAAACAGATTACCCAGTAGATCAGGGCTGCTTCGATATAGAGCAGCATGGGCTCATACGTAGATGCGACGATCTCTTGGGCCTTGCGAAACATCTCCGGCACAGTGATGGCAGCAGCCAACGACGTGTCCTTGACCAAGCTGATAAAGGAGTTGGACAAGGGCGGAATGCTCACCCGTGAAGCTTGCGGTAGTACAACCCGTCTGAGTGCTTGCGTGTAGCTCATCCCGATGGAGTAGGCAGCTTCCCATTGTCCTTTGGGAATAGACAGGATCGCAGCCCGTATGACTTCCGAAGAATAAGCACCCACACTCAGTGAAAACCCGATGATGGCGGATGGGATGGGATCGATCCGCAAACCGAGACTGGGCAAGCCGTAAAAGATGATAAACAATTGAACCAACAGCGGAGTCCCGCGAATGATCGAGACGTAGATGCGGGCGATGAGGACGAGCGGACGAATACCGGAAATGCGAGCTAGGGCGGTAAACACCGCAATAATCAAACCGATGACAAAAGACACGAGAGCAATCGTAATAGAATAGAGCAAGGCTCCCTTCACCAAAGGGAGAAAGGAGCTTTGCGCGATATCGATGAGACGGTTCAGCCTATCCGGATTCTCAAACAGGTTATTTGGAAACATCTTCGTTAAACCACTTCTCAGAGATTTTTTTCAGTGTGCCGTCTTGGCTCATTTCATCCAATGCCTTGTTGAAGGCCTCGACCAGATCTGTGCTTCCTTTGCGGAATAGGAAACCGTTCTTCGCAACATCCGGATGCTTGGCGACGATTTTGATCGGCACTTCAGGTTTTTGTTTCATGAAATCCAGCAGGGAGATACCGTCATTGATGGTTATGTCCACACGCTTGGAGACCAACAGGTCAATCGCTTGGTTGAAGCCTTCGACACCGACGATTTCCGCACCGTTTTCCTTGGCAATATCAGTCAGATTGCTCGTCAGCGTTTGAGCGGCTTTCAGTCCTTTAATATCTGCGAAGCCATTCACACTGGTATTGTCTTTATGTGTGACGAGAACGGCAGTCGATACCGTATAGGGGTTGGAGAAATCGTATTTTTCCTGGCGATCGGGGCGAATACCGACCTGGTTGGCTACCACGTCAAAGCGCTCGGAGTCCAATCCGGCAAACATCGCATCCCATTGGGTTTCCTGAAATACGGGCTCAACGCCGATCCGTTTGGCCACTTCGGTCACTAC
>DASQMM010000017.1:0-16997 GCA_035645495.1 Brevibacillus sp.
GGGATCGTCGGTTTCTGTTTTTTCTCCTCTTCCATCCATCTTGCCCCCTCTTGGTTTCTTTTCACATCAGACTATTCCTTCGCAGACAAGTCCTTCTTCGACTCTATCATTTTGCATAACCGCCTGATTGGCATATAAATCACAAGGGTAAACAAGCCGTTCAGGACAACTGTCGGCAGGATCTGACTGCTCAAAATCCACTGGACATCATGCGGAGCGAGTGAAAACATTCGATACATGCTGTACAGAAGCCACTCATGGCCAAAAATGATCAGAATGCTGGTGATAATGACCATGCCAAACCCCCGCTGAAACAACAGTACGATCATGCCAGAGAAGTAGCTGGCCAGCATCATGGAGACAGAGTAGATCCCGATTACCTGACTGTACAGAACATCTTGCAAAAAGCCAAATGCCAGCCCGTAGTACAAGCCTTCACGCCTGCCTAAAAACATGGAGATCAAAATGGTGCATACAAGCGCAAATCGGGGTACTGTCATCCATGACAGCCCCCCCGTTGAAGGTGAAATCACTTGCACGACGGTCCCCTCCAGCACAAACAGCAGCAACACCATTGCGGTCATGAGTAGGCGAGCCATTTATTGCCCACCCCCGTTGGCAGGTGTACCCTGATTGACAGCGTCAGAGGAGTTCATCGTTCCAGCCGCATTCGTGTTCGTCTGGCCTTCAGGATTCGTCGGAATGACTTCCCCGTTCGGCGAGATGGAGAAATTACGTTCAACCACCATCACTTCGTTTAATTGCGTGAAGTCGGCGCTTGGCTGTACATAAGCAGTCTGCGTCAAGCCGTAATCATCCGGCTCTACCCGTACGACGTATCCGATCGGCAGATTTCGCGGAATGACACCGCCGAGACCGGATGTGACCACCTGTTGCTTTGCTTCAATTTTCTGTCCCCAAGGAATTTTCCGCATGATGAGAAGACGTTCCTGCGGGTCGTATTCCTCGACGACTCCACTTACGTTGTGATACGTAGCGACCCCGTCGACAACCTGTTGGGTCTGGATGTCGGCAGATATATGGTTTCTGCGTTCATAGCTGGTCAATAACTCAACCGTCGATGAAAAGTTAGCTACACTTTGCACGCGACCAATCATACCTTTTGCCGTGATCACTGCCATGTCTTTCTTGATGCCGTGCTTGAGACCTCTATCAATTGTGATCACATTGTTCCAGGTGTCCGGGTTGCGGGCCACCACCTCGGCAAACCGCAATTGGTAGAGCTTCAAGCTTTCTTTTGCATTCAATTGTTCCCGCAATCGATCGTTTTCCGCTTTGAGATCATGCAGCTCGGCTGTCAGGCGGGCGTTTTGGTCCAGACTCGCCTTTAAAGCCTTGTTTTCCTCATAGACGCTATAGGCGTCTTCTACTTCCTTAAAAAAGCCGGAAACAGCCTGGGCAGGACGATAAAAAACGCCCTGCACCCAACTGAATGTATCTTTGAAAAACATTTCAGGCCAGGTCAGGCTCTCTCGTTCTCGAGAAGTGAAGCCCACGACCGAGATGAGCAGGACCAAGCCTACAAGTACAATAATAAGCCGCTTGTTCCCGAAAAACGACATGCCCAGACCTCCGTTTATTTACCCCGTTTTTGTCGGGAAGAGGTGATACCGGTCTTGGACGTGAACAGGTGCATGTTCTCCAGTGCGCGTCCTGTCCCAATCGCCACACAATCCAGGGCGTTTTCTGCGATATGGACGGGCATCCCCGTTTCCGCGCTTAACAAACGATCCATGTTTCGCAGCAAGGCCCCTCCACCAGTTAGTACAATCCCCCGATCCATAATATCTGCAGCCAGCTCAGGCGGGCTTTTTTCCAATGTAACTTTGACCGCTTCCACGATGGCAGCCACTGTCTCAGCCAACGCTTCGGCGATTTCGGTGCTGCTGACGGTCAGCGTTTTGGGCAGTCCTGTCACCAGGTCTCGCCCGCGAATTTCTACGGTCTCTACTTCTTCCGGTGCGATCGCAGAACCAATCTCCTGTTTAAGTGTCTCTGCCGTACGCTCCCCGATCATCAGATTATAGCGGCGTTTGATATACTGGATGATCGCCTCATCCATCTCGTCGCCAGCTACACGAATAGAACGCGAGGTGACAATTCCCCCCAAGGAGATGATCGCCACTTCGGTAGTCCCTCCTCCGATGTCTACGACCATGCTGCCCGTCGGTTCCCAGACAGGAAGATCTGCGCCGATCGCGGCAGCAAATGGCTCCTCAATCGTATAGGCCTCTTTAGCCCCAGCCTGCTTTGTCGCGTCCTCTACCGCACGCTTCTCTACTGCTGTGATCCCGGAAGGCACGCATACCATGACGTTGGGACGGCGGTTGAACATGCCCTGGTTTTTTTGCGCCTGATTAATAAAATAGCGCATCATCGTCGCTGTCGTGTCGAAGTCGGCAATGACACCGTCTTTCATGGGACGGACGGCAACGATATTTCCCGGCGTACGTCCAATCATGTTTTTCGCTGCATTTCCCACCGCTTCAATCGAATTGTTGTTTGTGCGAATCGCCACAACGGATGGTTCCCGAACGACGATTCCTTTTCCTTTTACAAAGACAAGTGTATTAGCAGTACCCAGGTCAATCCCCAAGTCACGAGTAAATCCACCAAACATACGAAAACTCCTTCCAATATTTGACAGTAGCGAGCCGGTTATTTGTGCAATAACGATGATTTACATATACCCTTGCTCTTTCATGCTGATGTATTTGCCATCCCCGATAATCACATGATCCAAAAGAGATATCCCAACTAATTCGCCTGCTTCCCGCAATGTATGCGTAACCGCGATATCTTCCCTGCTTGGAGTCGGATCGCCACTCGGATGATTATGTAAGCAGATCACAGATGCGCTGCTTCGCCGAATTGCTTCCTTAAACACTTCACGAGGATGCACAATTGAGGAGTCCAGACTTCCTACAAAAATCGTCTGTTTGCCAATGACATGGTTTTTTGTATTTAGAAATAGACAAACAAAATGTTCTTGCGTCAGATGGGCAAGCTCTGGAGCCATCAGTTCGGCCACATCCCTCGGCAAACGGATCGCAGCGCGTCTTTGCCTTGGGGTACTGTGCAAGCGGCGCCCCAGTTCCAAAGCGGCTTGCAGTTCGATCGCCTTGACCTGACCGATTCCTTTTATCTCCGTCAGCTCCGAATGGGCTGCTTGAGCCAGTCCGTGCAGATCACCAAAGGTAGCGAGCAAACGAGCAGCGAGCTGATAAGCCGTCTCATTCTCCCTCCCTGTACGCAACAAGATGGCTAAAAGCTCCGTGTCCGATAAATGAATGGCTCCCACGCGGAGCAGTCTCTCCCGGGGACGATCATAGTAAGGGACGTTTTTCGGGACGGTTTTGTTACAGGTATTTGTTGACATTTTCCTCGCCTCCAGCCATTTCCATCTAGTGCTTGAAAACGGCTGCGTGAGGTTGCGATCATGCAGAATAGTGCCCTAGCCGCTAGAAACCAAAGCAAGCTCAAAACTTACAAAACCTGGATGCCAAAGCGTGAGAGCATCGAGGCTGTCAGACGCAGTGGCAGGCCGACAACCGTAAAATAATCGCCCTCGATTCCTTCGACCAACGTCGCTCCGATTCCCTGGATCGCGTAAGAACCAGCCTTGTCCATCGGTTCACGGGTAGCGATATACGCACGGATCTCATCTGGTGCAAGTGGACGAATCCTTACCTGTGTACGGGAATGGGAAACCTCTGATTGCCCGCTTTTGGCGTCAATCAGAGCAACTCCGCTGTAAACAGTATGTTCACACCCTTGCAAAGCATGCAGCATGCGATAAGCATCTTCATCGTCCACAGGCTTGCCCAAGATTTCACCATTCAACACGACGATCGTATCAGAGCCGAGAACAACGCCTTCCGTCAAGCCAGAAGCGATTTTTCGGGCTTTGCGCAACGCTAGTTCTTCTACGATTTCCTGCGGCTGCATGCCCGGATCTGTCGTCTCGTCCACATCGCTGGATTGAATGGTAAAGGGCAAACCAAGTGTCTGCAACAACTCTTTGCGTCGCGGTGAGGACGACGCTAGAATGAGCATTTTTTCTTGTTTCATCTGTCATACTCCCTACTTCAGTCGTCGATGTATCCAAAACGCGAGGGCAAGGCCCCCGATACTTGCCAGGTTTAGTTTAAACTGAAAGTTCAGGTCGTACTTCACAATCTCCAAATCCGCAGCGGGTGACCAGCTTATCATTTTACTCTTGGTCAAAAACGGAATCCAGGGACTCAGGATTTCGCCCATAATGCTGCCAAAAAGCATTCCGCAAATCAATAGAAAAACTAATGTAAGCGCCTCTTTCCCCATGTTTCCACTCCCAAAAACCGCAAAGGGATTCACATTAACCAACCCTAAGTGTAGCAAAAGGGAGAGGGTGAAACAATCCCCGGATGCTCTTGGTAGTAACTGTATAAAAAGAAAAGACTTCCCGCAAGAAAACTTGACGGAAGCCTTGGCACACATCTTATAGAAATTGGTTGTTCTCTACCTGCTGTATCCATTTCATATAGCTTTCCAGATAGGTGAGGATCCCAGCCTGCACCTGCCAGGCATATTGCTCGGCACTTTGCGTTTTTTGGCCCGTGGAAGCCTCCGCCATTTTATCACGCGCTGTGACTGCCTGATTCAAGCCGTTCACCATTTGTTGAAAATGGGGCTGCCACTCCGCTGGCAAAGCGCTCACTTTGCCCGACTCAAGAAACTTCCGATGCGTCTCCTTGATTTTCGCCACCTCTCCAGAGGCAGGCTGAGCTGTGATCACCAGACCGGAGTTTGCGGACAGGGCTTCCACCAGTTCACGCCCTTTGGAGAAGAACACCGGCAGGTCGAGATGATTCGCTGCGTCAGTCGACTGTCCCATTTGAACTGCTCCATGAAAAGCCGGAAAGCTGAACTCTTTTACATACACCTCAATGCCCTTGTCCTTGATATTGCTGGCAAAACCGAGCGCAGCTTCCCGATTGGTAGCGGCTGCGGCAAACATGTATTGCTTAGACGAGTCGTTGTACAGCAGATGTGGAAGACCTTTTTGAGTCAATGGAGCTGCGGCTGCCTCTGCAGGTGTATCTGCTTGAAAAACACCTGCCTGCGCGACGAACATTTTCAGTTCAGGAAGCTGCAGCGACACGGATTGAGAGGCATCCGCAGGAGCAGACGGCACCGCGCTTCCGTCTGCTTCTTGCAGGAGTGGCGTCCCAGTAGAATGCGTCTTTTGTTCTCCCTGGTCCGTCGATTGTGCGGTCAGCGTCTGCACCGTATCGGACAATACCGACCGATAGGAAGTCTTGAATTGCTCTTGGGAAAAAATCGTCAGCACCATAATGCCAAAGATGAGACCGACTGCCACTGCGCCACCCGTCGTCAGGAAGATGCGGACAAAGGCTTTCTTCGGCCAGATCGCTTCGATGCGCTGCCCTCTCCTTCTACCGCCGCTGTAATCGAGTTCTCCGTAATCCGGCTGGTTATCTTCATCCCGTTCAAAGTCTCTTTCTGGATGTACCACTCTTTCCTCTCCAGCAGTTCCGCGAATCTCGATCATCCTGTCCCATGCGTCTTCGCGCTTAGACATCTTGGCTAATTCTGCCGGAGACAGGGCAGGTCCTTGAATTTGCTTGCGGCCAGACGAAGGTTGTTTTTCTTCGACTGGTTTTGCTGATCCCTTTGACGGTGTATCCCAGTTTTGCCCGTTCACTTTTACTCTGAATTTGTTTGTTTGACTTCCGCTCAACGTCATGCCCTCCCAGCTACAGGCTCTTTGTACCAGCATACGCCGCGATGGGACGGGTTATGACAGTTGTCTCACCAGGTTGCCGCTCCCGTACTGAGCCAGCATGCGTAACCGGCGAAGAGAAACGGAGCAAAAGGCAGCTGCCGCGGCGCTTTCTTTCGTTTGACCAGGAATACTACTCCTTCATACAAAAGCGCAAGGAGACTGGCTGCCGTTACAATCCAGACGAAGGCAGCACCACCCAGTCCGTACGCGAGAGTAGCGAACAGTTTGACATCCCCCATCCCCAACGCATCCGGCCATCGCCAGGCCAGTGCCGCAAAGGAAAACAGTACTACAGCAGCCACAGGCAATGGATCGAGCCAGGACCAGGGCGGACCAAAGAAAAAGCGCATGACAAAAAGAGTGATCATGCACAAAAGCAGCGACCAATTTGGGATTCGCCTCTCCTGCAAATCCGTCCACGTCACAAATAGGCATAAGACGAAGAGTATACACCGGGTGATGATTTCGATTGCAACTACTCCCACTACGCTCCCCCATTCCCCATTTCTGTGTCTGCAAGTATGCATCATCACACTGGAACAAAAAAACTGCCTGGCACCTTACAGTAGTGCCAGGCAGCTTTCCTGCTTATTGATTTGGATTCCAGGTGAGCAACATGCCGGCCTGGACAAGTCCGCCGCCAAATCCGTAGAGAAGGAGGGTATCGCCCGCTTTGACTTTCCCCTGCAAGATTCCTTCCTCCCATGACAAGGGAATCGTGGCTGCCGATGTATTGCCATAATACGCCATGCTGGTAAGTGTTTTTTCGAGCGGGAATCCGCTTTTCTCGCAAATGGACTCGATCATCCGCATATTGGCACAGTGAGGAATGAACCAATCCACTTGATCAAGCGTCATCTGCGCCCGCTTTACAACCTCTTTCATGCCTTCAGGAACAGTCGTCACCGCCCATCGGTAGACTTCTCTGCCGTTCTGCACGATGCAGCCGTCTCCAGAGAGCGGCTTCCCGTGCATCTCCTTGGATAGTCCGGAGCGATACAGGTGAATCCCGCCTTCCCCTTTTGCCGTGGTATAAGACGAATGGAAGCTGGGCTGCTCTTCGTCCCTTTCTACCAGAACTGCTCCTGCTCCGTCACCGAAGAGGACACAAGTCGTCCTATCCGTATAATCCGTCACTTTAGACAAGGTTTCTGTCGCTACGACGAGCACCTTTTGATGCAGGCCTGCACTTACCAGGCCATTGGCTACATGAAGTCCGTAGGCAAATCCTGCACATGTGGCACCCAGGTCCAACGCCCCCGCTTGCATCATGCCAAAATGAGCCTGAATCTGGCTGGCTACACTTGGGAACGGATAATCCGGTGTCGAGGTGGCGACCAGGACCATGTCTACGTCATGCAGTGTTTTCTGGTAGTGCTTCGCGAGATTGCTGACCGCTTCAATGGCGAGATGGCTGGAGAATTGATCAGGCGAGGCAATTCGCCGTTCATGCATTCCTGTTCTTTGGACAATCCACTCGTCGGATGTATCTACGATTTTCTCCAAATCTTCATTGCTCAGTACGCGTTCGGGCACATAGGTGCCAATGGCGGTGACACGCGCTTTTGAATTCATGGCCGGCGTTCGTGAGTTCATTGCCAACACTCCAATCGTTATCATTTTGATACCCTTATTATAACACCAGGTATTAGTATCTGGTACTAAAAATTTAAAAAAAGAATGCCCTTCTCGCCTGTGGGCATAGACTCTTGTCAACAAGTGGTCTTGCTCACCGAGGAGAAGGGCCTCTTCTCGATTTATTTTCCTAACTTTTCCGCCAGCCAATAAGCCGACTTCCAGATATCTCCTGCGCCCATCGTAATAACCAAATCGCCGGGCTGAATTTCCTGGTAGAGATGTTCTTGCACCTGCTCCTTGGTCGGGATGTACTGGGCACGAGGATGACTGTTGGTGCGGATCTTCTGAACGAGAACCTCGGAGGAAACCCCCTCGATCCGTTCTTCCCCTGCTGGCGAGTAAATATCAGTGATAATCACCTCATCCGCCTCACTGAAGGCTCGACTAAACTCATCCATCAGGAAAAAAGTACGGGTGTATCGCTGCGGCTGGAAGACGGCAATGACTCGCTTGCCGGACGCCTTCGCTCCACGCAGCGTCGCAATAATTTCTGTCGGATGATGCGCATAGTCATCCACTACGAGGATGTCCCGCGCTTCGCCGATAATCTGAAAGCGTCGCTTGGCTCCTCGGAAAGTGGTCAGTGCAGCAGCAATCTGTTCAAAGGGCAAGCCAATATCGAGGCAAACGATGATCGCTGCCAACGCATTCGAGATATTGTGTTTCCCTGGTACATGCAGAGAAAGCTCACCCAACAGGAGATCGCGATGATAGACGAGGCATTTTGCCTTGCGATCTCCGCATTCGATCTCGCTCGCTCGATACGTCGCCTCCCGGGCGTACGGCTCATGAATGGCGTATGTGATGACTGTCTCCGAAACGGAGGGAAGCACTTCTCTCACATGCTCGTCATCGATGCATAAGACCGCCTTCCCGCCTGGATTGAGATGACCGAGGAATTCGACATAGGCACGTTTCAAATTATTAAAGTCGCCATCGAAATGTTCCAGATGATCAGGCTCTATACTTGTTACGATTTCGTAGTAGGGCCGATATTCCAAAAAAGAACCGTCGCTTTCATCCGCCTCTGCTACTACGTATGGACTGGAACCCGCCTTTGCATTGGTCCCAGCATTCACGAGTTCTCCGCCAATAATAAACGTCGGATCTACACCGCATTCTTCTAGGACATGAGCGATCATCGAAGTGGTCGTAGTCTTTCCGTGCGCCCCTGCCACGGCGATTCCTGTACGCTCATTCAAGATTTTTGCAAGCATCTGGGAGCGGTGCAAAACCGGGATTCCCTGCTCTGCCGCCGCAACCACCTCTGGATTATCTTTGGGAATACTGGTGGAGTAAACGATCGTGTCTGCTCCTTCGATGTGGGATGCGCAATGGCCGATGTGTACAATTGCCCCTCTTGCTTCCAGCTTCTTCGCCAAATCATTTAATGCGACATCCGAGCCGGTCACCTTAACCCCTTGGTCAATCAAGACACGAGCAATTGCACTCATTCCATAACCGCCTATACCCACAAAGTGGACGTGTTGTGCCTGATCCACCCTATTCACCTGCCTCTTCTACTGTAGTGGGAAAGAATGCGCGCACTTGGGCGATGAAGTAGAGCGAACCGCAGATGACCAGCCAGTCATCCGCCTTCGCTGATTGCTTATCTTTCATCCAATCTTTAAGGAAAGCACGCCAGTCTGTGACAGTATCCAGGAGCGTTTCCTCCCATCCTCCGTCACGAAACGCTTGATACAAGGTTTGGGCATCTGCAGCCCGCGGATAATCAAAGGTTGTCACGTGAAGTGATCCTACCCGGTCCTTCAGCCCTGTCAGTGCTGACGCCATCTCCATTAAGGGTTTGTCACCCAGTCCAGCAAACAGCAATTGCAGACGCGCCTCTCCTGGCATTAACTTCTTCAAACTGCCCGTGAGCGCTTCTATTCCCTCTCGGTTGTGCGCTCCATCCAGAACCACCAACGGCCTGGAGGAGACGACTTCTAGACGTCCAGGCCAGCGCGTTTGTTGCAAACCGCGCAAGATTTCTTCCTCCTCCAGGATATAGGAGAAGTAGTTTCGCAGCACGTCAATTGTCATCAAAGCGACAGCCGCATTATCGACCTGGTGCGGTCCATTCATCGTCAACCGGTAGCTGCTTTCATGGCGGCGGTGAATACTTTTGTAGCGAAATTGTTGTTCGCCCAGCTGCTCCTCCAGTTGTGCAGCTTCAAATTCCTTGTCGATCTGGTACACGGTACTGCGGGTCTCTTTCGCTTTTTTCGCGATGACGGCAAGCGCTTCTGGATTGCGCTCGCCTGTCACGACCGGAACGCCAGGCTTGATGATGCCAGCCTTTTCCCCGGCAATCTCCGGCAAGCTTTGTCCCAGCACTTGCGTATGATCCATCCCGATGTTCGTGATGACCGAGACGATCGGCAGGACGACGTTGGTAGAATCCAATCGTCCGCCCAGCCCCGTCTCCCATACTACAACAGCCGGTCTCACCACTCTGGCGAAGTAGAGAATCGCGATTAGCGTAACCACCTCAAACTCGGTGGGAGAGCCGTATGCCGTTTCTTGTTCGCATCGTTCCACCAGCGTTTTGATCTCGTTGATCAACGCAAGCAGATCGTCTTGAGGAATCATATTGCCGTTGTAGCGAATCCGTTCCCGAAAATCAATCAGATACGGAGAAGTAAACGTCCCTACACTGTATCCTGCCTCCAACAGCATCTGCGTCAGATACGCGCATGTCGAACCTTTGCCGTTGGTCCCCGCGACATGGATAAACGGCAGTCTGCGCTCCGGATGATCCAGCTCTTCCAGGACCCAGTTCATTCGCTCCAGACCCGGTCTCGCCCCGAATCTCAAGAGTCCGTGCAGCCAGTCAAGCCCTTGCTCGTATTTCGTAAATTGTTCTGAACTCATACCGCTATGCTCCATTCTCAAATTATGCGATGATACGGCGAATCATGCGCCCTTCAATTCGGCCAGTCGGGCAATTACTTTATCCCGCTTTTCCATGTAGTCGGCCATCTTCGCTTTTTCCTCTGCGACGACTTTTTCCGGTGCTTTGGCCATGAAGCCGGCGTTGTTCAATTTCTTTTCGATCCGTTCTACCTCATTGTTCAAGGTAGCCAGTTCTTTTTCCAGACGAGCCAGCTCCTGCTCCAAATCGATCAAACCTGCGAGCGGGAGGTACAGCTCGGCACCAGTCATGACGGCAGACATCGCTTTGTCAGGAGTGCTCAGCTCCATGCTGATCAAAAGGCGCTCCGGATTGCAGAAACGCGTGATGTATTCTTCAGAACGGCTCAGCCTTTCCAGTGAGAGGGCATCGCTTGGCTTGATCAGGAGTTCGATTTTCTTGGACATTGGTACGTTTACTTCAGCGCGGATATTGCGTACGTTGCGAATGACTTCGACGAGCAAATTCATCTCTGCCTCAGCATCGGCAAAGATCCACTCTTCTTTGACGGTCGGCCATGCAGCTACGGTGATGCTCTTCCCTTCATGCGGCAAAGCCTGCCAGATCTCTTCGGTCATGAACGGCATGAACGGATGCAAGAGACGCAAGGTCTGGTCGAGGACGGTCACAAGCACCGATTGCGTGGTTTTCTTCGCTGCCTCGTCCGTGCCGTAAAGCGGCAGTTTGGCCATTTCGATATACCAGTCGCACAGATCATCCCAGATGAAGTTGTAGAGAATCCGTCCTACCTCGCCAAATTCAAAGCTGTCGGACAATCGGGTCACATCGGCAATGGTCGCTTGCAGACGGGAAAGAATCCATTTGTCCGGCGTAGAAAGCTCTCGACTGAGGTCGATGTCCTCATAACGGAAGCCTGTGAGGTTCATCAGGGCGAAGCGGGAAGCGTTCCAGATTTTATTGGCAAAGTTGCGGTTGGACTCTACTTTTTCCCAGTAGAAACGCTGGTCATTCCCCGGAGAGTTCCCCGTAGCCAGTGTAAAGCGCAGGGCATCCGCGCCGTATTTCTCGATCACATCCATCGGATCAACGCCATTGCCGAGCGACTTGGACATCTTGCGTCCCTCGGAATCGCGAATAATGCCGTGGATCAAAACATGTTCAAACGGATTTTGACCGGTAAATTCCAGTCCGTTAAAAATCATCCGGGCTACCCAGAAGAAGATGATGTCGTATCCGGTAACAAGCACGTTGGTCGGGTAGAAGTACTTCAGGTCCTCTGTCTCTTCCGGCCATCCAAGGGTTGCAAACGGCCACAAACCTGACGAGAACCAGGTATCCAACACGTCGTTATCTTGCTCCAGCTTGTGGCTGTGGCAGCTCGGGCACTCCGATACGTCTTCACGGGATACGATGGTTTCCCCGCAATCCGAGCAGTACCAGGCAGGAATCCGGTGACCCCACCAGAGCTGACGGGAAATGCACCAGTCGCGAATATTTTCGATCCAGCGCAGGTAATTGTTTTTAAAGCGTTCCGGCACGAACTTGACACTTTCCTCGCTCGCTGCGTTGGCGAGAGACTCATCGGCCAAAGGCTGCATTTTGACGAACCATTGGGTGGACAGATACGGCTCCACGACAGCATCGCTTCGCTCGCTGTGACCTACCTGATGGATGTGCTCTTCTACTTTGAACATCACGCCTTGCTCTGTCAGATCCTTGATGATCTGCTTGCGGCAAGCAAAGCGATCCATTCCCTGATACTTGCCAGCCAGCTCGTTCATTTTGCCCGTCTCATCCATGACGACGATTTGCGGCAACTGATGGCGTAGCCCCAGCTCGAAGTCGTTCGGATCGTGAGCAGGCGTAATTTTCACTGCACCGGAACCGAATTCGGGATCGACATAGTCGTCGGCTACGATCGGGATTTCTCTGCCGATGATCGGGAGAATGACCGTTTTGCCGACCAGATGCTTGTAACGCTCGTCTTCCGGGTGAACCGCTACTGCTGTATCGCCCAGCATGGTTTCCGGACGAGTGGTGGCTACCTCGATAAAGCCGCTGCCGTCCGAGAGCGGATAGCGCATATGGTGCATGGCGCCTTTCACTTCTTTGTAAATCACCTCGATGTCAGACAGAGCCGTCCGTGCTGCCGGGTCCCAGTTGATGATCCGATTGGCGCGATAGATCAAGCCCTTTTCATAGAGGCGGACAAATACCTCGCGTACGGCGCGGGAGAAGCCTTCATCCATCGTGAAACGCTCACGGGAGTAATCCAGGGCAAGACCCAATTTTTCCCATTGCTCGCGAATATGCCCTGCGTAGACATGCTTCCACTCCCAGACCTTCTCCAGGAATTTTTCCCGGCCCAGATCATAGCGGGTGATCCCTTCCTCGCGCAGAGTCGCTTCAACACGCGATTGCGTAGCGATCCCGGCGTGGTCCATCCCAGGCAGGAACAATGTACTGTAGCCTTGCATCCTTTTCGTACGGGTAATGATGTCCTGCAGGGTCGTGTCCAGCGCATGACCCAGATGCAGCTTACCGGTCACATTGGGAGGCGGAATGACAATCGTAAACGGTTGTTTTTGAGCATCCCGCTCCGCTTTGAAAAATTCATTCTGGATCCAGTATGGATACCACTTGCTCTCTGCAGCCTTGGGGTCATAGTTCTTCGGCAGCAATTGATCGATCTCTTGTGACGGTTGTGTTGACATCGCTTTTCCTCCTCGTTCGTTGAAAAAAATAAAAAAACCCTTCATCCAAAGGACGAAAGGATCATTTCGCGGTACCACCTTTGTTAACACACCAAGCCTTGCAGACTCGGGTGTTCCCTCAAACAAGATAACGGCTGCGAACCGCTTCCGACTACAATGGTCTCATCGGAACAACTCCTGGGCGACATTCAGCCATTCCTTACCTAGAGAATCTCTCAGCTTTGATTCTCCTCTCTGTCAAGGCGTCCTGACCTACTCTTCCCGCTCATCGTTGATGGTATATGGAATTTATTCATCTCATGTATTATATACAATAGAGTCGTTTTGCGTCAAACCCGGTTATTCGGCCTTTCCAATGGAGATTCCCAGTGCTTGCGTGAAGCCCAGCACGTGCAAAATATCCAGGATTTCCTCGCGTACATTTACGATCTCCACTTCTTTGCCCAAAGCCAGCAACTCTTTTGTGGTAAAAAACAGGCTGCCGATGCCGGATGAATCCACAAAAGAGACATCTTGAAAATCGACTCTGACAGTTTGATTCCGCTCTCCGTATTTCTGAAGCAATTGGCCGACCTGGTCTCCCACTGCCATATCCAATTCTCCAGTAAAAAATAACGTGGCCTGTCCATTTGTCTCCGTTGCTCGGTAGTCCATGCCCACCCCCCTCTCGGTATCGATACTGTACTTTGTCATTCCACACTGATTGATTACCCTGATTTTTGCGTCCATAAACATGAAAACCAAAGAATGCCTATCGCCTCAGGAAGTAGCGTCGCACTCCAGGATCAATTTCGTACCTGCGTGCGAGCTCCCCAGATAGAGCCGATCACAGTATTGCAGCATGACGTGAAAGCCGACTCCCAGGGAATGCTGGGTTGAATACCCTTGTAACAGTGTAGCACGAGGCAGGTCCTCAAGTACAATTCCCTGCCCATCATCATGGATGACTGCTCTGCACTTGCTCCAGTCCGTCGCAGCATAGAGCAGGATGGAACCGCCATTCCCGTGTTTGATCATGTTGGAGGCAGCCTCATTGAGGGCGACCAGATATTGCAGGAGACGTTTATCCGGCAGGTTCATCGGCTCCAGTGCTTTCCGGAACGCCTTCCGCAGCGAAGCCAAATCCTCTGGTTCCCGCAAGTTCTGTGATAAAAGCTTTCGTCCCTCCCGCAGCAAGACAAACAGTTCCTCATCGTTTAAAAGCAGCAGTTTGTTTCGCGTAACGACACCGAGCAGATCGCGGTACATCTCCCACTCTCGCCTTTTACGCTTGCGCTCCTCCATGATGACAGCCGTCACGTCGATCAATGCTACGCCACAGGTTTGATCGGGCAGGGGAGAGGCGTACAATTCAAAGACCTTCTCTCCATTTGCCGAGACCAGTTGCTCGCGAAGGGAAGCTCCTGTCAAAGAAGTTGGATGAATCAGCCGCTTCATTTCCCTCTCGATGTCCGGATCAGCCCGGTTCGATCCTAGCGGCCGCAATTTTCCCCATTCGTAGTGGTACAGAAAGATTGTCTCCACCTGACGCAGGATGGACAGCTTTTGCAGCTCCTGCTTGATGAGACGGCTCATCTGGTCGTCTCGTTCCTTCCAATCCAGCAGGATGTTGGAAAGATCCAGTTCCTTGCTCATGAGCCAGGTATGAAATTCTTCGAGCAATAAGCGATCCAGGACTTCTTGACGGCGCAGCACTTTGTCGATGTCCATCACAAAATACGGATCGCCCTCTATTCCTTTTAATCCAGTGCCGATAATGCGAAAATCATCCGCCAGTTCCACTTCGAGTCGGTCGTGAAGCGGAAGATTGGGGCTGTATAAGCCTATCGCCGTCCTGCTGACTGTAACCAATTGGACTTGGCAGGTCTTTCCGCTGCCAAGCAGGGTGATGCGAACAGAACGGGGCGGAATCACTTTTCGAGCCGAATTGCCGACACGCAAGGCTTCTAGGCAGTTTTGACAATCAGGATTGTTCGGACACTGTTCGCACAGAATCACGGTTCATCCTCCTTTTTCGTGTCGCGTTGGCCGCTGGGGCGGATGCTTTTTCCTCCGTGTAGCCCCCTTTATGATACATGGATGTTTCCTGTTCGGGTAGAAATTGCAAAATCAGCACAGCTATGTCATCGGTCTGTTGTCCACTTCTAGTTTTATCCCAGATAAATGCCTCTACGCGATCAATCGCATTTTCACATGTTACATCAGATTCCTGCAACAGGTACCCGAGATCGTGCAGCCATTTCTGCGGATACTTTTGAGGATCATTTCGTCCCGAGTTCAATAAGCCATCCGTGTAGACGAGCATCATGCCCGCTTCCTGCAAAGCGATCTCTTGTAGGGGATAGGTAAAGTCCGGCAACAAGCCCAATCCAACCCCACCCATGCAAGGAAGAATCACCTGTTTTGTTTCGGATAGGTACAGGGGGTGCGGATGACCGGCCCTGCTCAATAACAGCTTGTGTTCAGCTCCGTCATAAACCATCACCAGCGCCGTGATAAACGATCTCGTCCTGGACAGATCCTCGTATAACAGCCGGTTCAGCCGACCAAGAATCTCATCAGGGGTGCACATATTCTGCAAAACGACAGATCGTACGGCGCTTCGGATGCCCGTCGCAAGCATGCTTGCTGGCAATCCATGGCCCGAGACATCAGCAACAATAAAGCAGGTATAGCGTTCATCCATCTGGATGTAGTCGATGTAATCTCCGCCTACGTAAGTCACGGGAGAATAGACCGCGGACGCCTTTAGCCGCTCCAGAGAAAACTTCTCTCGAGGAATCAGTAAAGATTGTATTCGCTGCGCCAGCTCCATTTCCTTCTCCATCTCCCGGAATGCCAAGGAACGGCGGTTGTCCATGCACTGCAGGAGATAGTCGTGAACATGCAGCAATAAAAAGCGGAAAAAGGCTGGTTCAAGCTCCCGTTCCCCATTTTCCCCCATCTTGACCTCTGCCGTCAGCGTGACAAATCGGATCAGCTCCAGGGAACCAGGCAGATCTTCCACTTTAATTTGCTCACAGACCCGCAGGATGACATCAGGATGATCCGGTGTGCCTCGCATCGCCTCATGATACACGTCGCCATCGGCTGTTTCCAGCGAGAAACGCAGAAAGGAGATGGTGCCAACCCTCGCAAACCAGTTGTCGACGAGCTCTTGGGTCAATTCCTGCAGAGAATCCTCCGTCAACGGGCGCGGGCGGACATCATCTCTGGCATTCAGGAGAAATTTGTAGTTTTTGTTTATACCCAGCAGATGTGCAAGCTGGTTGTTGGTCGCCTGCAAGGAAAGCACTTTCTCTGCATAATTTTGCTGCAGATTGGCCGCTGAGTGAAATACATCTTTCAGCAGCACACGATTCGCCAGGCTTGTCCGTACAAAGCGAAAGGCAAACAGCAGAAGCGCTGCGGACAAGCCCGCACTCCCGGCGAAAGACAATTGGGGGAGCAGCAATAGACCAAGCAAGCTTGCCAGCATCAATAACAGCATCAAGCCCGCTTCCAATTGAGAAAAGCGCAGTTTGAGGTACTGGCGGCGAAATCCTTCAGCAGCCGAATCTTCTAAAATCTTTGTTCCATATTCTCGGTAAGCGGCCCACAAGCCAAAAAGAATGCAACCGCCAACACCGATGCCAAGCCAAAAAATCAACGCTTCCATTTGCATCTCCATCACCTTACTCGCCAGCATCTATCCTTGTTGTAAATGCCCTTCCCTCTTTTCCCCAGCCCCAAACCTGCGCAGAGCTGACTGGCACTGTCCAAACTGCTTTGGCATATGCTGAGTTGAGGTGATCTCGCGATGAATTTTCGCTGGAAGTACAATCCTACTTTTCTGCGAATCAAGTTTGGCTTCAAGCAAATTTTGCTTCCCTTGATCGTCTTTCAATTTATCCGAACTGTCCTCTTTCCGACCTCCTTCGATGTGGTCCTGCTGGGACTCCTCGCTTTGCTCTATGTGGCC
>DASQMM010000018.1:0-25153 GCA_035645495.1 Brevibacillus sp.
AAGACCACCCTCTACGTCAAGGATGCCAACGGGAGCGTCATTCATCAGGAATACTACGGAAAAAGCAGAAAAGCGGCTTGGTATCGGCAGTTGGAAATCGAGCAAAAAATGAAAGAGATGAGTGCGACTGATTTTGAAAAATGGTTAAAGGGAGGCAAATAAAATGAGTACTTCCACAAAAGATCTGTTGGGTGATCTGCTTGCTGGCATCATCAGCGGTGGCATTGAAGTCGTTGATCTGGCACAGCCATTGAACGAAAAAACACCCGTGATGCAATTGCCGGAACCATTTGTCAACACCGGAACATTCCGCTACAACCGCCTGTCCAATTACGATGATAACGGTCCTGCCTGGTATTGGAACGATTTTACGACCGGCGAACATGTAGGGACGCACTTCGATGCACCTCGCCACTGGATCAGCGGCAGAGGACAGGATGGCGTCGATACGATGCCAATCAAAAATATGATTGGAGAAGCTTGCGTCATTGACGTCAAGCAGAAGTGCCAGGAGAACCCTGACTACCTGTTGACGGTTGAGGATGTATTGGAATTCGAGCGCGAGCATGGACAGATTCCCGAGCATGCCTATCTGATCCTGCATACAGGCTGGGCAGCGTACAACGATGATCACGAGAAGTTTTTCAATGTCGGAGCGGACGGCATGCCCCATACGCCCGGTTTTGCGCCAGAGACCTCTGCCTTTTTGGCACGCGAGAGAAAGATTTTGGGTGTCGGAGTAGAGACAGTAGGCACCGATGCAGGGATCGCTGCTACCTTAGAGCCTGCTTTCCCAAGCCATTACTACATGCATGAGGCGAACCGCTACGGCATGGCATCCTTGGCGAATGTCGACAAGCTGCCTCCAAGGGGTGCCGTTATCATCGCGACTCCTCTCAAGATTACAGACGGCAGCGGCAGCCCGATTCGTCCGATCGCATTGGTGCCGGTAGCAAAATAAAGCTGACACAGACATCATTCTTTTCATCCTTGGCGAGCAAAATGAAGCAAGCTTTCATTTTGCTCTTGCCTCCAATTTTATTCGCAATATTTGTAATATTCCGTAATTATATCTTCCATAAAAATTGAATATCGAGGGTGGTTCGTCTATGAGCGAGAAGAATATGCAATCTGTCATTGAAGATCACGCATTAGAGAGTGTGCCAGAATCCGAACGTCAGGGGTGGTTGAGTCTATCGTGGAATACGGCGGGGATCGCCACTACGCTGATTCAATTGTTTTTCGGAGCGTTGGTCACGTTTGTCGCAGGAATCAAAATCGGCATCATCGCAGGTCTGATCGTGACGGTCGTGGGGGGAGCGCTCGGCTGGGCGGTAGGACATATCGCTTTCAAATCGGGATTGTCCAGCACGGTGATGTCGCGTATATACGGCTTCGGCAACAAGGGTTCGATCATCGCTTCCGCCATTTACGGATTCATGATCCTGGGCTTCCTGGCGATTGAGAATGCATTGTTATACAAAGGTTTTCTATTCTTCTTCGGGATTGAGGATACGCTTACTGCCAAAATTGTGATCTACGGCATCTTAACGATTTTATGGATTGTCATTACGACATTTGGCTTCAAGCTCGTGGCGAAGGTTTCCTCATACTCGCTAGTCGCGTTTTTCGGGGTGCTTCTGTATATGCTTTTCGACATTATCGCGGTGTCCGGCCAATCCTGGAGCTCGGTTCTGTCATTCGGAGCGCAATTTCCGCCGGAGGTTCTCGCAGGAATGGGAGTGACCAGCGATACGGACAAGTTGATTTTCGGCATCAACGTGCTGATCGGGTCGGCCGGGGCATTGGCGCTGGTAGACGCAGATTTCGGCCGTTATGCGCGCAGGTCCAGGGACATTGGGATCGCTGCGTTTTTGGGGAATATCGCGATGGATATCTGCATGCTGACCATCGGAGGTCTGGTGATGTTTGCAGGCATGCCGACAATCACGGACTACTACATGAAGGTGCAGGGGATGGATGCAGCTACTGCGGCACAGACCGCCTTGCAAAGCCCGGACAGCATCGCAGCAGCCTTCATCATCTTCGGCGGCATTATCGGGTTTATCCTAATGGTTCTGGCCCAGTTCAAAGCGCAGGTGCTCAACACCTACAGCGGCTCGTTGGCGCTGTCCAATCTGTTTGACAATCTCAATTGGAAGCCGGGGAGATTCGTCTTCGTAGTGATGGCAAACATCATTGGCCTGATCATGCTGTACGGACAGATTCTCGCTCTGGTGAACGCCTGGATCACGATTCTGGGGGTGATCACTACCTGCTTCGCCGGAATCATGATCGCCGATTACTTCATCGTACGTCCCAAACTGGGGCATCAGGATACGAGCCGTTTTGGCGCAGAGGAGGTCAATTGGTCCGGGGTGATCTCCACTGTAATCGGCGTTGTGCTTGCCCACTATGTGTTGAATACGTGGATTCCGATTGAATTCTTTACTTCCCTCGTGGTTTCCGGGGTTGTGTATCCGCTTCTGCGCTTGTACGTGTTCAAACCGGCTTACACCATGACGGGAACGGATTGGAACACCGTAAATAGATAGAGAAGATAGAAAAAGGGATAGGAGAAAGGAAGGAACGCGAATGCAAACGGATGTGAACAGCAATGCCGATATTTTCAAAGCCATTATGGGGAGCTATCCGACAGGAGTGACGATCATCACGACAGAGGATGTGGAAGGGAAACCGGCAGGGTTGACAGCCAATTCGTTTGTCGCCGTCTCCCTCGAACCGCTTTTGGTCCTCTTTTGTGTAGATGCCAGGGCAGGGTCGCTGAAAGCCTTCAGACAGGCAGGCAGGTTTGCCGTTCATATTCTTGCAGAGGATCAGAACGAGGTATGCTGGAGATTCTCAAGCAAAGAACCCAACAAGTTCGATGATGTGGAGTGGAGCTGGTCGGAGCGCAGGCTTCCCATTTTGCCTCAATCGCTGGGATTGATGGAATGTCAGACGGTCCAAACCGTTAAGGCGGGTGATCACACGATCTTTATTGGTGAGGTCGTGCACATTGAGAAGACCGACAAGAATCCCCTGCTGTATTTTCGGCGCAAAGTCGGCAGCATCCCGCCCAGTTGGTTCGAATAATCTCACCTAGCAATCAAAAAAGCCAGCATTCGCAACAGTCGAATACTGGCTTTTCCTTTGTGGCATCAAAGCTGCATTCCCCGTAAATACGCATGCACCTTTCTAAATTCCTCCTGAATCGTTGACAGCAATGAGGATGCTTCTTCAGGCCGGGCTGTACAATCGATTTCTTCCAACTGAGTCAGAAGCTCGACGAGACTAATGGCACCGATGAAGGCGCAGCCCGATCTTGTCGAATGGATAATGCGGGAGAAAGCTTGCAGGTCCCGCTTCGCGAAAGCCGCTTTCAGCTCGGATAGGGCTTTGTGGTTTTGCTTTTCAAATGTTTGAATCAAGGCGAGCCACTTTTGTTTTCCTCCCTGACGATCCCCGCGAAAAAGTTGAGTCACCTTATCGTTGTCGAAAGGCAGTTTTGCGGGACGTATGCCGGGAAGCCATTTTTTTAAAATCCCCTGAAGCTGCTCGTATGTAAAGGGTTTGCTCAGATAATCATCCATTCCCGCTTCCAGACAGCGCTCACGATCTTCGCGCATAGCATTGGCTGTGAGTGCAACAATGGGGACATGGCGCCCATGGTTCAACTCGCTGTGGCGGATGCGTCGGGTAGTCTCGAAGCCATTCATTTCCGGCATTTGACAATCCATCAGAATCAAGTCGTAGTTGTGATTCGCAACAGAAGAGAGTGCCTCGATCCCGTTTTTGGCGTGATGCGGGTATAGGCCGAGCTGCTGCAATTGAAGCGTGACGATCTCCGCATTCACTTCATTATCCTCCACAAGCAAGATCTGAAAGGAATACTGGCTCGGAAGTGGCGGTTCCTTCAGATTGGGCAAAGACTGCTGCACCTCTTTTTCCTGCCATTGCCCCAGCAGATAGAGCAACTGGGACTGCTTGATGGGTCTGGACAGGTAGCTGTCAAATGACAGCGGATACGACCCGTTCTGCTTCGTTTCATGGATGCAGGGAAAGGAGGATTGAATCTTCATGATTTTCGGTTTAAGCGAATCTTTTACATTGGGGTATAATGGTAGTAATTCATATTCCTCCACATCTACGATGAGTGCCTGAAAAGGATCTTCCTTGGCAGACTTGGAATACAGTCCGCAGGCGTCCGCTACGTTTGCTGCATAGACACTTGACACGTCGAGGTGAGACAGGATCTCCTGAATATGCGCAAACTCGCGCTGGCTTTTCAAAATGCACAAAATCTCCTTGGGCAGAGCAGGGGAACGAGACGGCTCGGGATTGCCGGGCGCGACTTCCAGTGGAATGGAGAAGGTGAATGTAGAACCTTTGTCCACTTCGCTTTCAAAATCGATCGTTCCTTCCATCATTTGCACAATATGCTTGCAAATGGACAGCCCGAGTCCTGTACCGCCGAATTGACGGGAAGCAGAGCCGTCAATCTGGGTAAAGGGCTGGAACAATCGAGGAAAGGCCTCCTCGGGGATGCCAATCCCGGTATCGCGCACAGAAAATGTAATGATAGGCGTCTTGGGATGCGGTGTTTCGACTGTGACGCGAATCGTGATTTCTCCCTGGTTGGTAAATTTGATCGCATTTCCAATCAAATTGAGCAGCATTTGACGAATTCGGCCGCTGTCGCCACGCAAGACAGCAGGTATGGACGGAACTACATAGGCATAGAGGGAGAGCTGTTTGCTCATCGCTTTTGCGGCCATCAGCTCGAGGATGTCCTCCACCAGGGGAAGAAGCTGAAAATCAAGGATTTCCAGCTCCGTTTTTCCTGCTTCCATTTTGGAAAAGTCCAGGATGTCGTTAATGATCGCCAACAGAGAGTTTGCCGAGCTTTTGATGATGTTGGCGTACCGTTGCTGATCGGAGTTTAGTGGGGATTGCAGCAGCAAATCCAGCATGCCGATAATACCATTCATTGGGGTACGGATTTCATGACTCATCGTGGACAAGAACTCCGACTTCAGGCGGGAGGACAGCAAGGCTTGGTCCCGTGCTTTCGCCAACTCCAGCTCTATTTTTTTGCGGTCGGAAATGTCGATTGCTGAGCCGACGACCTCGACCACTTCCCCATCCACCATAATCGGGGAGAGAACGTTGTAGAACATTCTGCCTGCGTATTCGAATTCATAGGTAACCGTTGTACCTTTGAAGGCTTCGTTGTAAAAATGTGTGAGGTAATCCGCTTTTTCTGGAGTAAATACTTCGTGCAGCGTCTTGCCGTATATTCGTTCTGTGGTCAAGCCAAGCTCTTCCGCAATTCTTCCTTCATACAGATTATAGATGAGGGTTCCGTCCTCGCGTTTGGTATAGGTAAAGACCACGTTTTGCAGATTTTGCAAGGTTTGTCTCATTTTATCCTGGATTTGTGCCGAAAGGGCGTCAGATAGATTCGATCTGTTCTTCAAGTATCACGACCACCTTCTTGTTGTACTGTGACGAGTGTGCGTAAGAGAAAGGATGAGGGGTATGAGAGTTGCTTCCAAGCGTATGAAGATATTGATCGTCGACGATCACCCTACAGTCAGTTTCGGCACGCGATATATCCTTGAATCGGTCGAGCATCTGGAAGTAGTCGGCATAGCAGATCGAGGGAAAGAAGCTGTAGAAATGTTTACACAATATCAGCCGGACATCGTCTTATTGGATCTCATGCTGCCCGATATGGAAGGAATTGAAGTAGCCAGACAAATCAAAGAGTCTGGACCCGAGGCCCATATTGTGATTTTTACCGGCATGAATTACTTGCCGATCCTGCAAAAGCTGATCGCGATAGGCATCAGTGGCGTGCTAACGAAAGAAGCCACACCGCAACAGGTGATTCGCATGATGGAAGCCGTCCAGGGAGGAGAAACCGTCATTCCGCTAAGCTTGTTCCATCAGATAGACTTTCAGAAGACGAAAAGCAAAACTAGCAACAAAGATCAGCCACTTAGCGAAAAGGAAAGCTATATTCTGAGTATGGTCGGGCGCGGGTTAACCAACAAGCAGATCGCCAAGGAGCTATTCATGACAACGCGTTCGATCGAATATTATTTAACCAATATTTATCAAAAACTAAATGTGAAATCAAGGGCGGAGGCGATCGAGAAGTTCGGGAAAATCGGCACAGCCCACATGGACCCCTAGCGAAACAGCAGGGGAAAAGGTTCGCGCAATCAGACAGAGCTTGGTGCTGCCGTTCGGTAGCATCAAGCTTTTTTTCGTGGCAGCTTCCCGAAGTTACGGGACTACACATATACATTTCGGCTCTTTGTCGATTAGAGTAGAAAATGAACCAAAAAATACAAATATTTACGGTAGACATGCAAAGGGGAGTCGAATGATGAAATTTGGACTGTATTCCGAAATGCAACTGTCGAACGGTAAGACAGAAAAGCAAGTGTACGATGAAGTGATCAAGCAGATTATTCATGCTGATCAAGCGGGCTTCGACGTTTACTCGCTTATCGATCATCATCATTTTTCGAAGTTCTCCGTTTCTGCCAATCCGCTGGCGATCTATGCTGCAGTGGCCCATCAGACGCGACACATCCGTTTCCGTACAGCCTTGCACATCTTGCCGCAAGTAAATCCGCTGCGTCTGGCAGGGGAGATCGCTGTCGCGGACATTCTGACAGACGGCCGGATTGAGGTCGGTGTGGGACGTGGACATGCTTGGGTATTCCCTGACGAGGGCATCGTGCCGATCGAGGAAGCCAAGCCGAGATTTGAAGAAGCACTGGCGATTCTGGAGCAAGGATTGAGCGAAGGACGCGTCAACTTCCAAGGCGAATTCTTCACAGCCAAGGACGTGGACATCGTGCCAAGACCGCTGCAAAAGAAAATGCCGTACTATACAGGCGGAACGAGCAATCGTACGTACGAACAAGCAGGCATGAAGGGATGGGGAATATTCGTCCCGCCATTGCTGCCGCTTGAAAACCTGAAAGAACAGCTCAATATCTACCGCGATGCCTGCCATAAATATGGCAATGAGCCGCAGGTTGTATGGCTGCATGCCGTCTATATGGATGACGATGCTGCACAGATTCGCAAGGAGTCGGAAAAACACTTCAAGAACTTCCTGGCGGGCAACAGTGCACCAACCGTAAAACTGCCCAACAAAGACCGCATGATTAACGCCGGCTTTAACTTCTACGCCAAAGGCATTCTCGAAAAATTGGCGGATATGACGTATGAGCAAATCACCGAGGGCGATGTGGTCTGGATCGGAACGCCGGAAGAAATTTGTGAAAAAATCGAGCGCGTGAAGCGGGAAGTAGAAGGCTTGACGGAGATTGATTTCTTGACCAATTACGGCGGTATGGATCATTGGAAAGTGATCAAGCAGCAAGAGCTGATCAGCAAGCACATCATTCCAAACTTTAAATAAACGCGCCTGTACATGTAGAGGAAGCGAAGCGGGTAATTTCTGAAAACAGGGATTACCCCTTCTTTCTCATGGAAGGAGCATTTTTTGGGGGGGAATGCAAAGAAAATTCAGCAAATTCGTGAACTGGTTAACATCTCCGATCGCGAAATCATGGTATCCTTTAGCGGGAGGTTACTTTTGCAAACATATCTTTCACAATTAGGGGGGCATTGTATGTCGATGATTTTAAACAACAAGCACCAAGAACAAAATGTGTCCTGGCAGCCCTACCTCAAATATGGCGAAAGACAGTTTAAAAAACAAAAAGCGGTCATTTATTCACAGGGCGAGATAGGATCAGGCTTTTATTACTTGCATTCGGGATTGGTCAAGATCGTGACGGTAAAACCGGATGGCAGCCAGAAGATCCTGGATATGCACGGAGAAGGGAAGTTGTTCGGCGAGCAGGCGATCGACGAGTTGGCTTACTTTTCTACCGCTATTGCAGTAGAAAATACAGTTCTCTATTACTTCTCCAAGGCGGCATTCAGAGAGATGGTGCAAGCCTGTCCGGATTTCCTGCCTTTCTTTGTAGACTCAATTGTGCAAAAAATGAGAATATTAAGTGAAGACATTTTATTGAAAGCGTTTACAGCCGAGCAGTATATCGCTTATTCCCTCTCCAAATTCAGAAAGACATACCGCTCGGACAAAATTTCCATGACGCAGCAGGACATCGCGAACTGTACGGGGTTGACCCGAATTACGGTCTACAAAGTGTTGAAAAAGTGGAAAGAGAGCAATTTAATTGATATCCAGAATCGCATGATTGTGATCAAGGAGCAGGAAAAGCTCAGCAGAATCTATCATTGACGATTTCATCCACAGCCATCATTTTGGTTTCTTTCAGTAACGATCCAGATTTTCCGGTACTTGTACCGTTTATATAAGAGCAGCCTTACTTATCGAAGAGGTGAAGGGATTTTATGCACGACGCGGATTATATCATCATAGGATCAGGTCATAATGGCCTGGTTTGCGCCCTGAAGCTGGCGCAGGCTGGGCATCGAGTTCTGGTTCTGGAACAAGCGCAGCATCCAGGAGGGGCATCCCGGAGCGGGGAAGCGACATTGCCGGGTTTCACACACGACCTGTATGCGACCAATATCGGGTTGTTTCTCGGCTCGCAGATTTATCAAGAGATGAAGACAGAATTTCATCAAAACGGTTTTGATCTGGCAGTGAGCGATCAGCCGTTTGCCAGCGTTTTTCCCGATGGGGACGGGATTGGTGTGTTTACGGACCCTGAAAAGACAATGGAGCAGTTTCGCAGACAATCCAGTCATGATGCCGAAGCTTGGCAAGCCCTGCTGAAATTTTTCGATCAGACGGCACCACATTTCTTGCCCTTGCTGCAATTGCCGCTGCCGTCATGGCCGGCCGCCCGACAGCTTTACCGGATGTGGCGGGCGCTCGGCTACGCAAAGACTGTGGAATTAGGCAGCATGATCTTGAAAAGCCCGCGCCAGTTTGCTGAGCATTGGTTCGAAAATGAAAAGGTGCAAGCGCTGTTTATTCCGTGGGCGTTCCACCTGGATTTCGGACCGGATGTATCCGGCGGCGCGCAATTTCCTTTTGTGGAACCGCCCCTGGACCATCGCAACGGAATGGTGATCGCCAAAGGCGGGATCAGCAACCTGATCACAAGCATGATTAAGGCTTTGGAAAAGCGCGGGGGACAGGTGCTCACCCAACAACCGGTGGAGAGAGTTCTGGTGCAAAACAATCGTGCTGTAGGGGTTACGCTGGGCAACGGCAAAGCGATTCATGCCAAGAAAGGAATTATTGGCAATATTACGCCGACACAGCTAGTCACGAAGCTGCTGGATCGCGAAGTGCTGCCTGACACCTATGTGGAGCGGTACAAAAAATTTCGATATGGCCCGGGAACGATGATGATTCACCTCGCCTTGGATGGACCTCTGGAGTGGAATGCTGGAGAAGCTTTCGACAAATTTGCCTACGTGCATATCGGACCGTATGTCGAGGATGTGGCCCGCACTTACGCGGATGCGCTGAATGGCGCTTTGCCTGCCAGTCCGATGCTCGTCGTCGGGCAACAGACCGCGTTTGACCCGACGCGTGCGCCTGAGGGCAAGCATACCTTATGGATTCAGGTGCGCGCTTTGCCTGCCAGACCCAAGCGGGATTCGCTGGATGAAATCCAAATCGGCCCTTGGGAGCAGATGAAGGAAGCGTACGCTGACCGGGTGATGAAAAAGCTGGAGCAGTACGCTCCAAATCTGTCATCGCGCGTGATAGCCCGTACTGTTTTTTCGCCGCGCGATCTGGAAATCGCCAACCCCAATCTGGTAGGCGGCGACAGTATTTCGGGAAGTCACCATCTGGATCAGCATTTTCTCTTCCGTCCGGTGCCGGGCTGGTCGCGATACAAGACGCCGATAGACGGGCTATATCTGACTGGCGCTTCGACCTGGCCTGGCGGCGGATTGAATGCCACTTCCGGTTATTTGCTGGCACAGCAATTATTGAAATCATAAAACGCAACACGTCCGATTAGGGGAGGGGGGTTAACGATGAACCGTTTTGACACCGTGATCATTGGCAGTGGGATCAATTCTTTGACAGCAGCCGCGCTGTTGGCGAAAAAAGGGCAGAAAGTGCTGGTACTGGAGAGAAGCGCCTGGATCGGGGGCTGCATTCGGACGGATGAGATTACACTGCCTGGGTTCAAGCACGATGTTTTCTCGGGCTGGCATCCGCTGTTTGTTACGGGTCCCGCTTATGGAGAACTAAAGGATGATCTGCATCAAAATGGGCTTGAGTACGTCAATACCGACGTTCCGACCGGCGTCATTCTACCCGATCAGCGCAGTGCGGTGCTGTACAATAACCGACAGAAAAACATCGATGCGTTTAATCTCCTGATGCCGGGTGACGGGGATCGCTACCAAGAGGCGATGAAATACTTTGAAGCCAACTCTGAAATGATCTTCACGATGTTTGGCAACGAGCCAATGTCCTGGGCTGCGATCCAATCCGTACTGAGATCGCTGCGAAGCAAAGGAGTTGCAGAATTTACCCGCCATGTCGGGAGTATGGTCGCTCCTACCCGCAAATGGCTGGACCAGCATTTTCAAAGCGATGCGATCAAGGCGTTGTTCGCTCCCTGGATTTTGCATACAGGCGTTGGTCCGGACGATGCGGCGGGCAGCATCATGGCACAGCTTATCGTGTTCACTCTGGAGGCAGCGAGCATGCCGATTCCCAAAGGGGGAGGCACGGAACTGGTCAAAGCAATCATGAAAATGGTGACCGATAACGGCGGGGAGTTCATTACCAACGCCCATGTCGAACAAATCCTTGTGGAAAATGGCCGGGTAAAAGGCGTACAGACACAGGACAAGAGCGAATACCTGGCTCAGTACGTCCTGGCAAATGTAACGCCGCAGCAGCTGTACGAGAAGCTTCTTGCACCTGAGCTGGTTCCCCCACAGGTGCGCAAGGATGCGCGAAACTACCAGTATGGACGTGCGGATATGCAGATTCATTACGCCCTGGACCGGCCGCTCGACTGGAAGGACGAAGAATTGAAGCGCGCCGCCATCATTCATCTGACAAGCGGTGTGAATGGAGTAAGCCAGTCCGTCACAGAAGCAGTCACTGGATTGCTGCCCAGGGAAGGAACCATCGTCCTGGGACAACATACAGCCTACGACCCTAGCCGAGCGCCGGAGGGCAAGCATACGCTGTGGATCCAATTGCAGGAAATGCCGCGCAATCTGGCGGGAGACGCTTTGGGGGAGATCGATACCGCAGGCGGCTATACCGATCAAGTGGTCAAAGCGTATGCCGACCGGATTGAGGAGCGGATCAGCCAGCACGTCCCGCAATTCAAGGAATCGATCCTCAAACGCGTCGTAATCTCGCCTGTTGAGCTGGAGCGTTACAATCCCAATCTCGTGGGGGGAGACCCGTACTCCGGTTCTTCATCCGTGGATCAATTTCTATTCTTTCGACCAGGTACAGGCTACAAACGGCACGAAACGCCGATTCGAAATCTCTACCACATCGGTGCCTCTACTCATCCGGGGGCAGGACTGGGCGGAACATCCGGGTACCTGGCTGTAAAGGCGATGAAGGGTTGAACCATGAAACAGGGGCTGTTCCCAAATCTTTGGATGATTTGGGAAAGCCCCTGTTTTTTGTGTCTGTTTAGCGCACAGTGATGCGATAGGTATAGTCGTTGTTCATCTGCTTGATTACTTCTTCACGGTTGGTGCTCACCGGGTACGGCAAGCGAATATACTCAGGGAGGGTGTAGCCCTCATGCACGCCTTTTGTTTTCTTCAATAATTGCGTTTTGCTTGCCAGAACTGTCTTATCCTTGTTTAAGGTTTCCACGACCAAAACAGGCTCACGAGGCAGATCGTTTGCGATTTCATAAACGAAATTGAGTTTGATGCCGCCTAGATAAGCGCTCTTGTCGAGGGAAGTCATCAGTTCATAATTGGGTTGTACGGAGATGAATTTCGAATCGGTGTCCAGAATAGACGGCAGCGCATCGTTTTTCTTGGTCAACTGATAGGTCTGCGTCGCAGCATTCCAGACAGCTTGGTATCCGAGCGCTTCCGCTAATTGTGGAACAGATACGTAAGATTGATCCTGATACTGGATGGCAGGAGACTTGCCGAGATCAAGCTGCTTGCCTTCCACATTGATTTTTACCTGAGGTGCCAGCAGGGCTTGAATCTGGGTGGAGTTTGCCATGACTGTCAGGGGGGCGACCAATGCAGTCACCATCGTGAACATGAGTAGAAATTTCTTCTTGGACATGTCTTCTCTCCTTTAATTACTGGGTAAATGAGACATTTATGTCATTATCGCCCTGCAACTTTAGTCGGACAAGTGCAGAAGTTCCTAGGTCAATGGGGGCAGCTCAAGTGTTTAGCGGATAATTCGATAGACGACCAAACGTGTGAAGACAAAAGCAATTGCTAGGAAGAATCCCATTGTCAAATTCTCGATGAACAAGGCATCGTACACGTACTCTTGCAAAGGCGCATTCAGCAGGGAAGCTGTTACACCGATCATGTGGACGACAACCATCATCAGGGTGTCCGCAAGAGGACGGTACCATCTGGCCTGTTTCCGCCAATAGGTTCTGGCGAGGAACAGAAGGGCCACATTGCTCAGCGTGATAGCCGTCGAAGGGGACGCTTCATTGAACAACTCCTCCTCGATCCCCCATCCAGGCATCCAGAGAAGGGCGATCAGGAAGTTGAAAACGATGACGCCGATCAATAATGGTCGAAAAAATCTTATGTCATTTCGGCGCTTCTTCTCTTTTTCGTTGGCGCGCATCTCCGCGCTTTTCCATTCCGGGGTAGGATCGTAAATCTTCACGCCTGTTTGAAAATAAGGGGATTGTCCGTCGTAGGTCAGTTTGGGAATCTGCTCGTATGCTTCAGCCAGCTGGGCGTGATTCACCTGCGTGATGTTGAGCTGTGTACTGTAAACAGGTATATCGTTTTGCTTGAAACGTTCGATCCATGAATCCAGATTCTCTTGTTGCTCTTCAGCAAACGTGCCGTATTGCCGCTTCCCTTGCTCATCTGTCCAGACCATAATGATTTTTGCGCCGGCTATGTAATACCGGGGTACATTTTTGGGGGTCTGTACATAACGGAAAATTCGTCCAATCAGCACTTCCTTCATTTGTGCAAAGGGGACAAGCTCTTCGTATACCTTGCCCGTCTTGAGGTTCTGAACGGAGGTGAAGAATCCATCTTCTCGCAATTCGATCTTCATGATCACCTCGTGCTGAAACCGGGTGATGCCGATCAGAGTCCAACAGATCCATCCGATGAAAATGCTGAGACCAGAGAGGATAAAAGAAAATATCCAATCGCTATCGTAAACCAGCAGGTATATTCCAAATGATAAGATAGCCAAAGCGATAAGTCCCAGGAAGCCAATTAGAGCGAAGTGAACGTACCGTGACCAGGCCGGAAGCTCACTGGAATACTTGAGATCTTTTCCGCCTCGTATTTCTAACATCCAGAGTCCCCCTTCCAAGTTTGGTTCTTCTCATACATACGGGAACTGCTGGAAAAAGGTTGCGAAATCTGGTGATACTTATGTCTGGGCGGGAAAGGAAATCGTAAAAATCGTCCCCATACGCGGTTTGCTGCTCACGCCAATTTTGCCGCCCATGACCTGGATAGCGTTGTAGGAGTACGTAAGGCCAAGACCAGTGCCGCTGGACTTCGTGGAAAAATAGACGGTCCCAAGTCGGTTAATATCGCTTTCACTCATGCCAATCCCGTTGTCCCGAATCTCCAGGATGACAGAATGAGCCTCCTGGGTGAGCGACAGGGTTACTTTTCCTTCTTCGATATCGCAACAGGCTTCGACTGCGTTTTTGATAAAGTTGACCAGCACCTGCTTGATTTCATCCGGATTGGCTTGGATCATGACGGGCACTCCCGGCTCTTTGATCTCCAATTCCACATTGTTCATGATTGCAAAAGGATACATGACGTCGTGTACAATATGGAGCTGCTGCGAGAGATTGACCTGCTCCTGGCGCTCCGACAGCGGTTTGGAGATGGAGAGATAGTCGCTTAGAATGGCTTCTGTTCGTTTGACTTCATCGAGACAGATGGTGATGTATTGCTCCACTTTGGGAAGATCTTGGGGCGCTTCCTTGATCAGGGTCAAAAAGCCTTTTACGGCCGTAAGCGGATTGCGAACCTCATGAACCATTGAGGATGCGACGTGACTGATCGTAGCGAGCTTCTCGTTTTGGGCATGACGGATAAAAATCTCCTTGTCCTCTACGGCTTTGCCGAACAAGGTCATGAGGAGCCAGACACCTACACAATTCTGTAAGGGTATGACGATCAGGTGATAGGGAACATCTTGCATGAAATAAGGCTGCAAAAAGGAATAGGTCATGATGAGCGGAGTAGCCGAAAATACGATGCCCGCCAGCAAGTTAATGGTGGATTTCTGATGCGTATTGCGGTAGGCACGGGAAAACACTGCGGCTAGCGTGAAACAACAGAGAAGGATCAGCAAGGCGACCCATTTTCCGTCCCCGCCCAGGTAGAGGCGGTAGAGGACAAATTCAGCCAAAAGAATCAGACCGATCTTCATTCCTCCGTAAACAAGACCGAAGAAAATAATGACGTAGCGAATATCAAAGATAACTCCTTGCGCGGCACTGGAAGAAAAGGTCATGGCTAATAATAGGGTGACGGAGCTGGTGAAAAGGATGAAGGACGGACTGTAGTTTCTAATCTTGTCCCGGTAGTAGATATTGAACAGGACGAAGGGTGTAAGCGCAAAAAAGAGTTGGAGAATGATTTCTTTTATTAGACTCAATTCGCATCCCCGCCAGACTTGATAGTAAAAATATGAGCATACGATTCTTTTCGACAAAGTATTTATGGTTTCCTTTCCAGTAAATGTGCGAAAAAAACCAAGTTGACATCTGGGTGATTCATGCTTTATATTCTCAATAGAACTTATAAAAGTAATAATATTGCAATTACTCTTATCCAGAGAAGGCTGAGGGACTGGCCCTATGAAGCCCGGCAACCTAGTACGCAGCATTACCGGCGTACCAAGGTGCTAATTCCTACAGGTAGCACGCTACCTGACAGATAAGAGGCGTAGATCCGTTGATTGAAGCCTCTTTCTTCTATAAGAAAAGAGGCTTTTTTTAGTGATGGAGCCCTCTTCTCTGGATAGTGCAAAAGTAAAAGGGGGTAAAACTATATGAAAAAGCATTTTAGTCGGATTGGATTTTTGGCATTGGGACTTTCTGTTCTCTTGACTGCCTGCGGTGGCGGCAACGGAAGCAGCGGCGGGAGTGAAGGTGGAGGCGGAACGGCAGCAGGCGGCGAGAAAAAGCGGATCGCGCTGATCATGCGCCAGGACGTCGGAACCTTCTCTGCCCAGTATGTGAACGGCGTCAAGACCGAAGTAGAGAAAAACGGCGGCGAGTTGACTGTATTCAACGCCAATACGGATATCTCGAAAATGGCGTCCAACTTGGATGCTGCCGTCAACCAGAACTTTGACGGCATCCTGATCGACCACGGAACTGCAGAAGCTTTGCAGCAAGGGACGCAAAAGGCAGTCGACAAAAACATCCCGGTCGTATTGTTCGATACAGACATCAGTATTCCAGGAGTGCCTGTCGTGGAGCAGGATGACCATAAGCTGGCTGAATTGAGCCTGGAACAACTGGCGAGCGATCACAATGGAAAAGGAAACATCGTCAAGATCTGGGTAGCCGGCTTCGCCCCGATGGAAAAACGTCAAGTGAAATACGAGGAGTTCCTGAAGAAGTATCCGGATATGAAAGAAATCGCGGCTTTCGGCAGTGCGACCAACAATACAGCCGTTGACACCCAGACACAAATGGAAGCGATCCTGCGTCAATACCCGAACAAAGGGGACATTACAGCAGTCTGGGCTTCCTGGGATGAATTCGCCAAAGGCGCGACACGTGCCATCCAACAGGCTGGCCGCACCGAGATCAAAGTATACGGGATCGATTTGAGCGACGAGGATCTGCAATTGATGCAGGATGCCAACTCGCCATGGGCAGCGACGGCTGCGGTAGACCCATCCAATATCGGCCGCATCCACGCTGAGACCGTCTTCAAGAAAATCAAAGGGGAAGAAGTTCCTGACAGTGTGAAGCTGAATCCATTGCTGGTCAAGCAAGCTGACTTGCCAAAGGATAAAAAAGTAACGATGGCGGATTTGTCGCAATACATCCCGGATTGGGGCAAATAAGGCAAATCGTGCTGTTTGGTGATTCCCGTTGAGCAATCGACGGGAATCTTCCCATTCTCAAGGGGGTGAAAAATGTGCCGGTATTAGAAATGAAGGGAATCGTCAAAGCGTTTTCCGGTGTTCCGGCTTTGCGCGGGGTTGATTTTGAAGTGAAGGCTGGAGAGGTGCACGCGCTCCTGGGGGCCAATGGAGCGGGCAAAAGCACTCTGATGAAAATCTTGACCGGTGCCTATCAGGCAGATGGGGGCTCGATCTCCATCGCTGGCGAGCCTTTGCAGATCGATTCGCCGCAGGCCGCCAAATCGCATGGTGTGCAATGCGTCTATCAGGAAGTCGACACCGCACTTGTTCCCTATCTTAGTGTGGCGGAGAATATTCTGCTCGATCAGGTTGTCCAATCAAAGGGGACGGGGCTGATCCGTTGGAAGCAGCTCTACGACCAGGCAGAAGAGATCTTGCGCAGCTTTGGTTTTGCCATTCCCGTACGGAAAACGGTAGATGCCTGTACGCTGTCCGAAAAACAGTTGATCCTGATCGCCCGTGCGACGGTGCAAAAAGCGAAGTTCGTCATTTTCGACGAGCCGACCGCTCCATTGAGCAATCGCGAGTCCGAGCGGCTGTTTCAGATCATTGCCCAATTGAAGCAGGCAGGAGTGGGGATCATCTACATCTCACACCGTTTGCCGGAGATTTTTCAGATTTGCGATTCCATGACGATCATGCGGGATGGGCAACGCGTGCATACAGCCAGGACGTCCGAGATCACGATGGATGAAGTGATCAGCCACATGCTGGGCAAAAGCTTTGATGAGGAGTTCCCCAAAGTGGAGACGGAGATCGGGGAGACCCTGCTGGAGGCAAAAGGAGTCCGGGGCGGCAAGGTACGCGGGGCCGATCTGCACGTCCGCGAGGGAGAGATCGTCGGTGTCGTCGGTCTGGTCGGAGCAGGCAAGACGGAGCTGGCTCGTCTGCTGTTTGGTGCCGATCCGTGGGATGCGGGCGAAATCAGCCTGAAGGGCAAAAAACTGCGGCTCATATCTCCGAAGGACGCCGTCGATGCCGGAATCGTCCTCGTACCAGAGGAAAGGCGCAAGGAAGGGATTTTCGTAGAAGAGTCGGTCAAGCGTAATTTGTCGGTGGCAACGCTTGCGTCCGTGTTCGGATTTGTCCGCCAGAGTTTGGAAGCCTTGCAGGCCAACGAGCTGATCAAAAGAGTCGGGGTCAAAACCGCCGACAGCAGTCAATTGGTCGGATTGCTCAGCGGCGGCAACCAGCAAAAGGTAGCGATCGGCAAATGGCTCGATACGGATGCATCTCTGTTTATCTTTGACGAACCGACCAAGGGTGTGGACATCGGGGCGAAAAGCGATATTTACCGCCTGATCGGCAATCTGGCTGCCAACAAAAAGGGTGTCCTCTATTTTTCCTGCGAATTCCCCGAGGTGTTGGGGATCGCAGACCGGATTTTGGTCATGACGGAAGGCAGAATCGTCAAGGAATTCCTGCGCGGGGAAGCGACGCAAGAACAGATCATGTATTACGCTAGTGGAGGTGAGTAGGATGGAGAGACCAAAAATCAGTTTGTTTGATCTCGTCTATAAATACGGGACCGTTGCTGTGATTGCACTCGTCGTTCTTTATTTCAGCCTGACCAACCCTTATTTTTTCACCTATGACAATATCAAGGATATTCTGCGCTCCATCTCGATTGTAACCTTCGTCGCAATCGGAGTGACCTTTTCCTTGATCGTAGGCGGCTTCGACCTCTCTGTTGGCTCGACGGTATCGCTGACGACGGTCATCGTCGCGTCGATGATGGTCTGGTACGAGCAGGGAATGCTGATTACGCTGATCGTGCCGATCGCCCTCAGTCTTCTCGTCGGTCTGGTCAATGCGTTTCTCGTCGTGAAGATTCGTATTCCCGACCTGCTCGCCACGCTGGCGATGCTCTACATCGTCAACGGACTGCACATGACCTATTCCAAGGGTTACTCCATCTACGCCAACATGCCGATGAGCGATGGAACGAATGCACCGGGCAAATTCCAGGAGTGGTTCCTGTGGCTGGGCCAGGGCGAGCTATTTTCGTTGCCCGTCCCGGTCATTCTGACCTTTCTCCTGGTAGCGATCACGCATGTCTATCTTACTTATACCAGACAAGGACGGATGCTTTACATGACCGGGGGCAATCTCGAAGCCGCGCGGTTGTCGGGGATTCCCGTCAATCGCTACCGGACACTCGCGTACGTCTTGTCCGCTCTGTTCGCCGGATTGGGCGGAATGCTTCTGGCGGCCAGGATCGGGACCGGGCAAGTGAGCAGCGGCAGCTCGATGCTGATGGACGCCGTAGCTGCAGCCTTCGTCGGTTTTTCCGTCTTCGGGGTGGGCAAGCCCAATGTGTTCGGCACCTTCGTCGGAGCCATTCTCATCGGGGTGCTGCTCAATGGCATGACCATGCTCAATCTGCCCTACTACGCCTACGATATTATCAAAGGCGTCGTGCTCGCCCTGGCGTTGGCGGTTACCTATTATCAGGTGAGAAGGAAGGCTAAGACGTAAAAAGCTAGTTCTATAGGAGAGCCCGCAAAGTCTACGCTATTATCTGTAAACGAAGCCCAGTGCCATTAGGTGCTGGGTTTTCAAGTGTCGAGAATGTACTGTAGGGGGGAAAAGCATGTTTCCGATCTGCGCTCCGGTCTACGTCCTGCAAGGAGGTTAGACTGTCCGCTCCACAGCGATCCCGGGGGAAGCGCAAAACGGCGCGCAGCTCCGGAGTTTACTTATAGGTTGCGCTTCTGTCTCCCCGGGCTTCGCTGTTCCGCTAGGTTGGACTCCGCTAGTCGCTCCGCCTGGAAACATGCTTCTCCTCCGGAACAGTAGGTTTTCAACAGGCTTAAACCCAGTGCCCCCTCTAAACAATTGACGGTATCCTTCCATAACGAATTATAAAAACGAGCATTTCGGATGATAGTTAAAGCAGGAGGCTCACTCAACAGCTGGTCGAGGAAAAAGGGGAATAAGAGCAAGGTATTTGGGATCTTGACCCAGGCGCAACGGAAAAGGCGGAACATGCTTTCAGGCGGCCAACCCTGAACCACATCCCTGAGACGGCTGCTTTTGGCCGCGGTTCCGCCTTTGGAATGGAGCCGACCTTGAGACACCCCCAGCGAAGATTCCAACGACCTGAAGCGTTTCCTCTTTTTCCTCCCCACCACTATGGTCCGTTGGACCACCGACCCAAAAGGCTCTATTTGAACTTTACAGACACTTCCTACGGCCAGAAATCAGGAAAAAATACCTAAAACTTTAGAAGGGGATTGCCTGATTTGGTCGAAATTTGTTGAATACTTTGGAATTCATTTATCAATAAGAGAGGTACGCAATCGTGCGAGAAACAGTAGAAAGCGAGGAATTTCCCTGTACAAGCTGCGGACTATGCTGCCAGCAGATCGGACACATCGAACAGTTGGCGTCATTTGACCGTGGTGACGGGATTTGCATCCACTTGAAGGACGACCGCTGCGCCATCTACGAAAACCGTCCGGACATTTGCCGGGTGGATGTGATGTATCACAAGGTCTATCATCAGTATTTTTCCAAAGAAGAGTTTTACCTCGAAAATAGCAGGGTCTGTAAAGAGCTTCAAAGACAACTAGAGAGAAGCGAGGGGGAATAAGCATGCCACTACCATTGATTCTGGGAGGCATTGCAGTAGCTGCTGGGGCGGTCGGCCTCTATAAAGGTGCAAAATCGGTTTCCAACAATTCAGAAGCGCGCGATCTTAACGAACAGGCAGAGGAAATCTACGAGGAGGCACGTGCTGAGCTGGAGAGCGCCAAAGAAGAGGCGACAGAAGCTTTGGCCGAGTTGGGCGAGCTGAAATTACGGGTCTGGGACGAGCAGATGGGCAGATTCGTGCGAGTGGCGGAAAAGGTTACGAAGGTGGAACTGCAGGGTGCGGCCGCCGTAGACGGAAACCGGATGGCAATCGTCGGAGACCAGGAGCTGGCACAGATGCGCCATGTCTCCTTGCAGGCGAGCGAGGTCGTCTCAGGCGGGATCAAGTCGCTGGGTGCCGGAGCTTTGGCAGGCGTGGCGTCCTATGGGGGAGCGGTGATGTTTGCCTCGGCTTCGACTGGCACCGCCATCTCCGCTTTGTCTGGCGTAGCCGCTACCAATGCGACTTTGGCCTGGTTCGGCGGAGGCTCGCTTGCCGCAGGTGGATTGGGGATAGCGGGAGGTGCCGCCGTTTTGGGCGGAATCATCGCGGGTCCGGCGATTGCATTGGGTGGTTTTTTGCTGGAGGCCAAGTCCAAGAAAAACCTGGCGGAAGCAAAAAGCAATCTGGCGAAGGCCAAAAAAGCGGCTGAAGAGTTCCGGACAGGCGCCAGTATGCTGCAGGCGATTCGTGACATTGCAGATCATTTCACGGTAGCGATCGACGAGATGTCCAGCCGTATGGATCACATGATGGATCGCCTGGAGCAGTCCATCGCCGATGCGGAAAAGAAGCGGAACCAACGATTTCTGTTCAAGATAAAGCAATTCTTCTCCCGATTGACAGGCAGAAGGCTTCCTTTGCAATACGATGACTTGGATATGACGCAAAAAGAGACGCTGCATGCCGCCTATCAGATGGCGCAAGCGATGAAGCTGCTGCTGGAGACGCCATTGCTCGATAAAAAGGGCGGGTTGAACGAAGAGTGCGTAGCCGTGATTCAGCCTTATTTTCCCGAAGAAGACGATCAGGATGACAGCTATCTCCTGACAGATGGTAGAGAGTGAGGGAGGGCGCATGTTTTCCTTTTTGTTTGGAAGAAAAAAGAAGGATGACCCTGAGAAAAAAGGGACAGGGACTCTGGAGACGTTCGCAGGAAGCCAGTTGGGATCGCATGCTGCCAGATTTGAGGCGGAGGCTACCAATGCAGGTATAGCAGGGATGAGTGCCCTGCGGGAAATGGGCGAAAACCTGAAAAATGTCGGCGTCGGGCAAAAGCAGGGGAATCTGTACGAGATTATCGAAGCCACCCGCTTCAATATGGACGCAGCCTCCAAAGGTTCGGACATCCGTGCCATTGTGACGGCGCTGGAAGGAGACCCCCATGCCAAGGCAGATATTCTCATCCGCAAAGGGGAGGAGGTCCTGCAGGAGGTCCAGGCCAAATCCAGTGCAGATGCTTCCCGCTTGACGCATATGGTCAGCGATGAGAAGTACCAGGGGATGCAAAAGCTGGTCAATCTGGACAAGGCGGATCGGGTGCGGGAGCTGGCTGAACGCAGGGCGGAAAGCGGTTCGATCTACAGCGAGAATTATCAGGACACTGTGAAAAATGTGACAGGCAAGCTCAAGCACGGGGAGATCAGCTCGCAGGGAACGACCTATGATGAAGCGATCCAGGCTGCGGAGAACCATCGTGCTTTCAGTTCGAAAATCGAATGGGAGCAGGTCAAAAAGGAGATGGGTGTGACGACTGCGCAGGCGGCAGCAGCCTCCGCATTAATCGGCGGTGCGATCTCAGCAGTGAAGAATGGAATTGCCGTCTCCAAAGGAGAGCTGGAGTTGGGGCAGGCAACCAAGCAGGTTGCCCGCGACACAGGAGTAGCAGGGGTGAGAGGCGCTGGCACTGGAGCGATCAGTGTCACGATCCGTACGGCAGCGGAGAAGGCCGGGATTGAAGCGCTGGCAAAGTCCAATGCCGCCACAGCCATCGCTGCGGGAATCGTAGACATGGGTGTCACAGTACTCCAGTACGCCAAAGGTGACATCTCAGGCACTCAAGCGGTCGAGAAGCTCGGTCAGACAGGTGTCAGCACCACTTCAAGCATGTACGCCGGAGCGGCCGCCGGGGCAGTCTTTGGGCCTGTAGGGGCTGTTGTAGGGAGCGTCGCTGGCTATATGATCGCCACAGGTGTCTATCAATCGGCGTTGGCGATTGTAAAAGAAGCAAATCTGCCGGAAGCCGAGGCGCAACGAGTCATTGCCCTTTGTGATGCGGCTGCGGCAGAGATGGCGCAAAGACGGGAAGAATTTGAACGCCTCATCGCGCAAACAATCGCCCATCAGTCCCGGGAGATGAAGGCATGCTTCCGCCAAATCGATGAGAGCATGGCTGCTGACCGTTTTTTCGATACGGTTGTCGCCCTGGAGCGTTTTTCCGCGACCTTGGGCAAGGAGCTGAAGCTGAGCAAATTCAGCGATTTTGATCAGGCAATGAAGAAAGGAAAGCCGCTGGTGCTGTAGCAGAATAGAGTGCGGGTGGACCTGTCTATACGTGGTCAGTTGGGGCGAAGAAATTCACTTCAATACGCCGGATTCCTGAAAGGGAGTCCGGCGTTTCGCGATTTCAGGATAGGTTTTTGTTCAAATAAGGGTCTACTTACGGACGTTGACCGATATTTAAGACCTAGGTAAGATAATAAAAAAGATTCTGAATTTTTAATCAGTAGCAAAGAAAGCGATAGGTAGAGATGGAAATTCATGTTGCGTTCATTGGTCCTTACGATTTGGTAGATGAGGTCATAGCGGTTGCGAAATCATTTCCAACCATAGCCTTGCTGCCGTATGGCTACAAAGACGTCGAGGAAACAGCAGGCCTGGTTTATCAGTGCAAGAATGAAGTGGATGTCTTGTTATTCGCAGGCCCGATTCCTTATCAGCTTGCGCGTGAACAGGTTGAGGAAGGGAAACCGATGATTTTCCTTCCCCATAACGGAACAAGCTTGTACCGTGTGTTTTTTCAACTTTTGAGGGAAAACCGCTACAAAGAAGGTCACCTGAGGTTCAGTATCGACATTTTGCGCCAAGAAGAGATTGAAGAAAGACTGGAAGAGCTGGATATCAGTATCGAAAAAATGTACGTGAAGGAGTTTCAGCTGGGTCAAACAACGGACGATATGATGCAGTTTCACTACGAGCTATGGATGAATCGGCAAGTAGATGCTGTCCTTACCTGCATGAATTCCGTCCATAAACAGCTCGTGCATTTGGGCGTCCCCTGCTACCGCATTATCCCGACCAAAACATCTATTCAAGAGTGTTTGCAGCTGGCCGAGCTGGAAGGGAAAAGCGTACAGCTCAGCGATACGCAGTTGGCAATTGTGATTATCCGCGTGGAAAGTTTCGCGCAAAAATCGGGAAGCTCTGAATATGAGCTGCAGCGGAAGAAATTAGCCGTACAACAGATCTTGATTGACTACAGCGAGGAAACCCAAGCTCTGATGAATTGGTCGGACCGAGACGAAATCACCTTTGTCACTACTTTCGGCGTCATTGAACGGACGACCCATAATTTCAGCTACTATCCGCTGCTCGATCAGATCGTCAATCAACTGAACCTGACAGCCAGCATCGGGATTGGTCTGGGAAAGACGGCAAACGAAGCGGAACTCAAAGCGAGAGAAGCCTTGCAAAAGGCAAGACTAAGCGGAGGCAGAAGCTGCTACATCGTCATGCAAGACGGCAACGTGCTAGGGTTGCTTGGCAACGAGAAAGTGATCGGGTACTGCGTCCGCAGTGATGACCCACAGCGGCTACAGCTAGCCCGACAAGCAGGCTTGAGCGTGGGGACGATTAACAGGCTGATCTCTTACTTCCAAAGCCATGGCAATTCAAAAGTGACCGCCTCCGAACTGGCTACTGGCTTTGGCATTACGATCCGCAGTGCCAGAAGGATTCTCAGCAGGCTGGAACAATCCGATATGGCGGTTGTGATCGGCGAAGAACAGCCTGTCTCAAGAGGCAGACCCCGCCAGTTGTATCAGCTAAAGCCAAGCCTCTTTACGAAGTCAGGGAACGAAAACCATTTTTCCTGAAGGAGCCAATGAAAAGGAGGCCAACATGTTTGACATTTTGATACGCAATGGGATGGTTTGTGACGGGACAGGGAACCCGTGGACGCAACTGGATATCGGGATTCACGAGGGGAAAATAACGAGAATTTCCAGATTGGGGGATGAAAAAGGGAAGGTGGAAATCGATGCGAGCGGCCTTGTCGTGTCACCTGGTTTTATCGACCCACATGTTCACTCCGATCTGTGGTGCACGAGGCCGGATGTACACAAAATCAAGGTGCTGCAGGGAGTAACGACAGAGCTGTTCGGCCAAGACGGAATCTCAGTCGCCCCGGTTTCTGACGCAACCAAGCCGCTTTGGCAGCAGCAGCTTAAGGGCTTGAACGGAGATTTTCCCGATTGGCCGTGGAATACAGTCGATGAGTACCTCGCGTTTTTGGAAGGGGCGAACCTTGCCAGCAATGCCACTTATCTAGTTCCGCACGGAGGAGTCAGAACACTGGCGATGGGTTTTGAAGCGCGTGAAGCTACACCAGCGGAAATTCAGAAAATGGCTGAGTTGGTCGAGGAGGGGATGCGACATGGTGCTTTCGGGGTTTCATCCGGTATCCAGTATCCTCCCTGTGTATTTGCCAATAAGACAGAATTGGTGGAGATTTGCAAAGCTGCTGCCAAGTACGACGGCTGTTTTGTCGTCCACATTCGGAACGAGAGCAATCTCTCGCTGGAAGCGCTGGATGAAGTGATTGATGTCGCCCGACTGTCGGGGGTACGGCTGCATGTCTCGCATTTCAAAGTGTGCGGTAGCATCAACCGCGACAAGCTCGCGCCGGCACTGGCCAAGCTTGAGGCAGGTCGAGCCGAGGGAATCGAGATTACCTTTGACCAGTATCCATATACGGCCGCGTCTACCGTGTTTCAGGCGATCTTGCCGCCATGGATGCATGATGGCGGGACAGCAGAGATGCTGGAGCGGTTGAAGGATCCGGCCATTCGCGAACGGGTCAAACAGGAGATGCTGACAAACGGTGAGTACGACAATACGGTTCGCAATAACGGCTGGGGCAATATCGTCATCGCTTCTGTCGCCTCCGAGAAGAA
>DASQMM010000019.1:0-1735 GCA_035645495.1 Brevibacillus sp.
GTGGAAGTGCTGAGCGGTCCGATTATCGTGAACCATCCGATGAAGTATGAAGACATCTACCTCTATCAATCCGGCTATCAGGAGATGAAGCTGGGGGCACTCAATTTCACGCTGATTGATCTGAAAAACGGTGATAAAGAAGTAGGCCCGATCAAGCTGGATCTGTACAACCCTCAGGAAGAGATTCAGGTGGCAGAAGGCATGAAGGTTCGCATCCTCGACTACTTCCCGGATTTTGCAATGGGGAAAGACGGAAAGCCAATCACCCAAACCAATTTGCCCAAAAACCCGATGTTCGCATTGGAAGTGCTCGATGAGAGAGACGCGATCAACGAGAAACTAGTCTACTTGCAAGGGTCGATTCTGACACAAAAGGACAACCCGAGATACGGGTTGAAGATCGAGATGCCGGATCTGGTGGACATCTCCGGATTGAACGTTCGCACGGATAAAGCTTTGCCGTTGATTTTCTTTGGATCGTTTGTCTTCATGATCGGAGTCTCGATGGGCTTTTTCTGGCAGCACCGTCGAATCTGGGTGCAGTTGCAGGAAGGAAATGTGCTGATTGCCGGACATACCAACAAAAACTGGTTTGGACTGCGCAAGGAAGTACAGGGAATGGTGGAACAGACGAACCTCTCAGTGACTCTGGAGGATAAAACGAAGGCATAAGCTTCTAGGAGGGCGAACAAACGTGCAGCTTTACCAAATCAGTGATTTGTTATTGGATACCGCGTTTTTCCTGTACGTGCTCTCGTCCGTAGTATTTATCGTCGCCATGACGGGAAAGAACTGGGCGGGGCGCGACCCCAAGCAACACGAGATGCGCTTTGGCCGAATCGCTTATTGGATGGCGGTGGTTGGCTTTGTCGCACAGACGGGCTATGTGATCACGCGCTGGGTCGCTGGCGGACATAGTCCGACCAGCAACATGTTTGAGTTCATGGCATTTTTTGATTACTGTATCATTCTTGCCTACTTGATTATTTACCGAATCTACAAAATGACCGTGATCGGTGCCTTTGTGCTTCCGCTCGGTGTCATCATGCTGGCGTACTCATACGTGTTTCCGAAAGAAATTACGCCCTTGATCCCATCCTTGCAAAGCTATTGGCTGCATATTCACGTAACTACCGCAGCCTTGGGGGAAGGGATCTTGGCGGTCGGCTTTGCTGCCGGTCTGATGTATCTGATCCTGACCATTCCACAGAAGGTAGCGACCAAAAGCACAAGATGGCTGGAGGTCGTTCTGGCAGTGGTCCTGATGCTCGTCGGTTTCATCCTCATGGAGTCCACGTTTGCCAGAATGGATCAGAGAACTGTTTTTGAAATGACAGAACAGGTGACAACACCGACTGGGCAGGTAGCGCCTACCAAAGTGGAGTATACAATGCCGGCGATTGTCGCTCCGGCTAATGCCAAGCTGATCCAGGAAGGTCCGATGTCACCATGGTTTACAGCTCCTGAGTGGATGGAAGGAAAAGACGCTGCCCGCAAGCTGAATACGATGATCTGGTCCGTCTTGTCAGGGCTCGTGCTATACGGCGGCCTGCGCTTGATCTTCCGCAAAAGACTGGCTGCAGCCATCCAGCCTTCCCTGGAAGGGATTGATCCTGAGCTTGTCGATGAGATCAGCTATCGGGCGATCAGTATCGGCTACCCGGTCTTTACACTGGGAGCATTAATCTTCGCCATGATCTGGGCTCACGAAGCGTGGGGCCGATTCTGGGGCTGG
>DASQMM010000020.1:0-2714 GCA_035645495.1 Brevibacillus sp.
AAGAGCCCCAAGCTGGAAAAGCCGCTGACGATTGATGTGAGCGCCAACAAGGATGTCTACGTCGCGGCCAAGCTGTATGACCAAGCTGGCAAAATTCAAAAAGGCAACGAAGAGACAACCGTCTACTCGTATCCTTTCGGTGCCTTGACCCCCATCGACATGGACGGTAACGGAACCTTTGAACTGGTAGGGGAACAACGAATCGTCGGAATCAACAACACCGATACGGTTTCACACATAAACAGCGTCTGGGGCTACCAAGGCGAGGGAAAATGGAATCCTTGGGAAGTCGAGTATTCCACCTTCCTGGTGAAGCATCCAGGAGAAGCGATCAACACGATGATCCAAAAGTAAGCCTGATGGCATAAAATCAGACAGCCTCCTTTCGTACGTGAAGCATGGAAAGGAGGCTGTCTTTTTGTACTGCTCTTTGTTCTATGCTCCTGCTGCTGCTCATATCATCCATGAGGAAGACGCAACCACATGGAGGGATGAGCGGATGGACAATCATTTGGCCCGATACTATCAATTAAAAGAGACACAAAAGCAGGTCGAGGAAGAATTAAACCTGCTGCGCAGCGAGCTGTTGGAACGATATGCCGAGGCAGGCAAAGCCGAGACGGACGAGTACGCCTTGAGTATCAGCTACCAGGAGCGGCGTGAATACAACGATGACAAGGTATACAACGCTTTGCCCGACGCCTCGCTCTGGCGTCTTATGTCCAGGGCGGACACCGGAAAAATCGCCAGTTTGCTGAAGCTGAATGTCCTGCAGGAACAATGGCTGACGGGGACCTACGAAGTGCGAAAGGTTCCGGTCGTCCGGGTGCAAAAGCGGTGATGGCAGCTTCCGTTCTTAATCAGCGCTCTTGCTGACAACAGGCACCCACAGCTCATTTTTGTTCTCTTCAGGAGGCAAATAGCACTCGATCGCAGGCAAATAAGCTGGATCATAAGCAGAGGCTGGCAGCCAATCCGCATAGAATTGCTGCCAGGCTTTTTGCATCCCCATCGGGTTCCCAGCCACCTCGAAGACCACCCAGGTCGATTCGGGAAAGGCAAGCTTCGTCATGCCATCAGGTGGATTCTGATCGGACACAATGGATAGCACATAGTCAAACGCTTCATTCTTGCCGAAGTCACCGTCTGCGCAGACACCCAAAATCCCGCGGATAGGATGTCCCTCACGGCGAACGTTCCACAGCGTTTCAAAAGTTCCCTGCTCGCGAGCACGGCCCCATAGCTGTGGCACGGTCTCAAAAGCCTCTTTCATATTGACCCTTTCTTTGACCCCGACGACCTGGAAGGCTTCCAATTTCTCCAATCGGTAATTCATTTCGACAGCTCCTTTGATACTGATTTGAAAGGTTAGGCGAGGATAGTCTTTGAGATTCACTCCGGCATTTCTCGCGGTTGACGGTGTGACACCATGCAAGCCGTGGAAGGCGCGGGTAAAAGCTTCGGGGGAATCATAACCGTACTTGAGAGCGAGATCGACCACTTTGATCGGGCTGCTCTGAAGCTCGTAGGCGGCGAGAGTGAGGCGTCGTCGTCTGATGTACTCTCCGAGCGGAACCTCCATGATGGAGGAGAACATTCGTTGGAAATGGTAGATCGAACAGCAGGCGATTTTGGCGATTTCCGTATGATCGATTTCTTCTGTGAGGTGCCCCTCGATATAGTCGATGACCGCATTCATTCTCGCAGCCCAGTTCATGGTCACTGTCATCCTCTCCATAGTGATACAGTATCAGGTGGATCGATTCGTTCGCCTTGCAGGTCTTGCCCGATTTTGCTAGGTGAAAAGGGAAAGTGGGTGTATAGTCAAAAGAGAGAGAAAATATCATCCCTGGAAAAGAAAAGAGGTTGTTCCAGATGAGTAATCCTTCGCGTCTGCAACAGGCATATGAACGCTCTGTATATCCCGTAACGGGACATCGACCCCGTAATTTGCAGGTATTAAAAGATGCATTGAATCAGCTGGATGGCCATCTGGAAAGCGACATCTACGGTACCGGTACGCTTATTGAAGAATTTCAGGCAAAAATGGCAGCGTACCTGGGGAAAGAGACAGCGGTGTTTTTCCCCAGCGGCACGATGGCACAGCAAATCGCCTTGCGAATCTGGTGCGACCAGCTAGGGGTGGAGCGAGTTGCCTATCATCCCTTGAGCCATCTCGAGATTCACGAGGAAGACGGCCTGAAGAAACTGCACGGGATCGAAGCCGTTCTTTTGGCCGGTAAAGAGAGGATTTTCACATTGGAAGACGTCCAAAGCATGGACGATGAGATCGCCTGTCTGTTAATTGAATTGCCGCAGCGAGAGATTGGCGGAAAATTGCCTGAATATGAGGAGCTGGTGGCAATCTCGCAATATTGCCGTGAGAAGGGAATCAAGCTTCATTTGGATGGCGCAAGGCTCTTGGAAGTTCTCCCCTACTATCAAAAGACGGCTGATGAGGTATGTGCCTTGTTTGACAGCGTCTACCTTTCATTTTACAAAGGAATCGGCGGAATCGCGGGTGCCATTCTTGCCGGAAATGAAGCCTTTATCAAAGAATCAAAAGTGTGGAAAAGACGTCATGGCGGTGATCTGATCAGTCTTTATCCATATATCCTCAGCGCAGACTATTATTTTCAGCAGAGAAAAGACAGCTTCCCACGCTACTATGAAGACGCGAAGGAGCTTGCTCGATTCTATAATGCCTGCAGTGG
>DASQMM010000021.1:0-2973 GCA_035645495.1 Brevibacillus sp.
CCCGGTTTGACGATCGTATGGGACAATGCCTGGACAATCGGCTTGCTCATTTCCCTGGCTATCTACACCTGGATTATGAAAGGAAATGCGTCGATCATCTCCGCCAAGCAGTATGAGCAGGTGACAAGTCAAGTAGCAGCAGGTAAAGCTTCTTAATTAAGTCCACCTGCACATAAAAGACTGGTTCCCGCATGCACAGGGGGGAACCAGTCTTTCTTACTTTTCTACCATTTGAATTGCCGGATTGAATCTTGCAGATCTTGCGCCATTTCATGCAAATTAGCACTGGATCGTGCAATTTCATTGACAGAGGCAAGCTGCTCATTGGCATTTCCAGAAACACTCTGTGTATGCTGGGACGATTCCTGTGCCAGACGATTCATTTCATCCATGGCAGAAGCGACCTGTTGGACACTGGCCGACATCTGCTCCGTCGCCGCGGATACCTCCTGAATTTGATCGGCTACCTCCTGTGAAGACGCGACGATTCGGTGGAAGACGGCTCCAGCCTCATGGACGATGGCAGAACCTTGTTTGACCTCGACTGTACCGTCTTTCATGACCGTAACCACCTGATTGGTTTCTTGCTGAATCTCACTAATCAAGCGTGCGATCTCCCTGGCGGATTCCTCTGATTGCTCCGCCAGTTTTCGCACCTCTTCCGCCACGACTGCAAATCCTCGTCCATGCTCGCCGGCACGGGCGGCCTCAATTGCCGCATTCAAGGCGAGCAGGTTTGTTTGGGAAGCAATCCCGGTGATGACGTCGACGATTTTCCCGATCGCTTCGGACCGCTCGCCCAACTCCTGTACAAGCCCTGCTGCCTGATTTACAGAGGTTGAGATGGATTCCATTTGCGCGACCGCCGATTGGATGAATTCATTTCCTTGCTGTGCTTCTTTCGCCGCTTGTACAGAACTTTCGGAAACCGTACTTGCAGTGTCTGCGATGCGCTGAATCGCGATCGACATCTCCTCCATGACACGTACGCTCTCTTGTGTACGCTGTGACTGGATCTCAGAAAAAGAAGCGATCTCTCGGACGTTATCGAGAGACTGTTGTGTGGTATGCGCTGTTTGCTCAGCGCCTGCAGACAACTCTGCAGATGAAGCAGCTACCTGTTCTCCCGCTACTTTTACCTGCTCAATCAACGAACGCAGATTGCCCACGAGTTCATTGAAAGCAATCCCCAGCTTCCCTACTTCGTCGCGACCGGTATAAGATGTCTGTTCGACAGAGAGGTTTCCTTTTGCCAATTCCTCCAATCGTGTAGATACAACGGTCAACGGGCTGCTGATCATTCGCGCGATCGCCATGCTGAGTGATATGGCAAGAATCAATGCGATCCCTTCAACAACGAGAAGGAGAAAGATAGATTGCTCAACTCTTTCTGTGCCCTCTTTTTGCGCCAGATCCGCCTTATCTGAAATATAATTGGCCCAAGCCAGCTGCTCTTCGTTGATCCAATTCACGATTTTGTCTGTCGCGCGATAATAGGCGTAAGCCGTGTCCACCTGCTCTTGTTCGATCAGTTTCAGCACTTCTACCTGATCTCGTTGGTATTGGTCTAGCAGGGTTTCAAGCATCTCGACCGTCTTCAATTCCTCTTCGTCGACCTGAGTGGATTTCAGGTTTTCAAATATTTGCTGTGCATTCGCACTACGTTGATCCAATTCACTTTTATATTCCTTGTAGCTTTCAGGACCCGGATTCAGGATCATTTTGTACACCAGTCCGTCGATTGTCCTCATTTCCTGCCGCCATTCATTGATCCATTTCACCGGCAGTAACTGCTCCTTGTACATGACTGTCAATTGCGTGTTGGAAGCAGTCAAGCCATAGTAACCCATCCCGCCAACGATCATCATAAAAATAGAAAATGAAATGATCAATACCGCCATTTTTCCTCGTGTACGCATATTTCGCATGATGTTCATCAGACAAGACCTTCCTCCATTTTTGAAAAATGATGACTCTATCCTTTTCCCTCTTCTGCTCAAAACGAAACAAAAAAGCCCACTTCCCAAAAAAGTGGACTTTTCTGTATACCCTTACCTGCCGTTTTTTCCATGACTGCATAAGCTCAGTCCCGTTCTCTCTTCCAGCAGACGGGCGCTTGCCAGCAGCTGCTCGCGATGAATGCCTGTGGTCATGTGAAGTCCATCCAGCAGATAAAGCAAATCCTCCGTAGCCATGTTCCCGGAAGCGCCGGGTGCATACGGGCAGCCGCCCAATCCGCCTAAGGAACTGTCGAAAGTGGAGATTCCCATGTCCAATGCAATGAGTGTGTTGGCTATGGCCATCCCATACGTGTCGTGAAAATGCATCGCCAATCGTTCGGAGGGAACATGCTTGAGCAGGGCTTCCAATACCTGATGAACTTGCCCGGGATGAGCCACTCCAATCGTGTCGCCAAGAGAGATTTCTCTTACTCCCATCTCCAACAATCTCTGCGTAACGCGAATGATGTTGTCAACCGAGACTCTTCCCTCATCTGGGCAGCCAAAAACAGTCGACACATAGCCACGTACCGTTTTTCCTGCTGCCAATGCTGCCCGAGCAGTCTCTTCGAGAATCGGAAAGGTATCCGCGATGGATTTATTGATGTTTCGTTGATTGTGGGTCTCGCTGGCGGACATGAATAAGGAGACCTCATCCACATCCGCTTCGAGCGCTCGCTCCAACCCACGGACATTGGGGACGAGGGCTGCGTACGTGACACCCGGCACACGTTCGATCCCTTTGGCCACCTCTGCGGCATCTGCGAGAGCAGGTATCCACTTGGGATGGACAAATGACGTGATTTCGATATACGGAATGCCCGTGCGTGACATATGGTTAATCCATGCGATCTTGTCCTGTGTCGGCACAAACTGCGCTTCATTTTGCAGTCCGTCGCGGGGTCCTACCTCGACGACTCGGATCTGACGCGGTGTAAGGTCCAACATGTTTCTATGCCCCCAACAAATTTGT
>DASQMM010000022.1:0-2826 GCA_035645495.1 Brevibacillus sp.
GCAGATACGACTGAACCAGCTCCTGGCAAGGCACTTTGCTCTCTGCTGACGTTTCTGCCTTCACAAGCCGAGAAAGCAGTGCGTAGTTGGGGTTGGAGTCGAGCGGATGGCCCGGCTCGAGGATGAATCTCCCCAGTTTAGTCGGGGTACCGTCACTGCGCGGATTCTCTTCTACCTTTCTTTTGGCGATTCTGGCAAATTCACCGTCCAAAAAGTCGCGAAGTTCGCTCTTCTCGTACTCATCATGATTCAGATGCCGGGTCATTCTAACCAGTTTGGGAGAGTCCTCACTCTCTGGCTGTTCGATCAAATAAAAGGATAACCAATCTATATGAAATTTCATCATCATTTCGCTCCCGTCTTTACTGCAACGAAATGATTATATCAAAAGGCACGCATGCGGTCAGGCTTTTTCAAACAAAGAAAAGAGCGGAGCGCGTTGCCGTGATGGATTCACTGCGTCGCTCCGCTTTTTACCAAATAGCTACTCCGAGATCGGCTCTTGTTTGGCCTTCTCCATCATGTCCTTGAGTTCATTGGCTTCGCCACGAAGCGTCTGACGCTCTTGCTTCGTCAACACCTCGCCGCCGACAGGACCGTTTACCAGCAAGTCTTCTTCATGCAAACGATCTTTGCGCATAGTTCCCTCCAGCAGACAAGAGTAATATCTGTTCTACTTTGTTCCATTGATGCGCTTTCTATGTACGCGGCTTGCCAATTTTTCCGTTTTTCGTTCCTGTAGTCCGGGTCGGTCCCGCTTTGGAGACAGCAGGCTTCGCCTTGCCTGTTTTCGCTGGCTTTTGCCGCGTTTCCGTTTGTTTCGCTGTACCGCCATAACTTTCTTTCGGGTCTTGCAACGCTCCATGCGCCATGATTTTTTCTGTGATGCTCAAGCCCGTCTGTTTGGCAAATTTGCGGATGATAAACAGCTCCTGGGAAGTGATCACGGAAAAAACCAGTCCTGCCCGTCCCATTCGCCCTGTCCGCCCGCTGCGGTGCACATACGTATCTGCGTCAGGGGCAGGGTCGTAGTGAACGACACACTCCACACCCGGAATATCGATCCCTCTGGCAGAGACGTCTGTCGTAATCAGAACGGGGAATATGCCGTCGCGAAATTGTTGGATTGTACGTGCCCGCTCTTCCTTCGTCGCCTCCCGATGAAGCAAACGGCACGGAAGATGATGGTAATTCAGTTTGGAGACGATTTCATCCACCTTATCGATCTGGTTGACGAATACAATCGACGAACGCACATTCACGAGACGCAGCAGTCGGCGCAAGGTATCCACCTTTTTGCGCGGATCAGTCAGCAGATACATGTGGGCGACTCCTTGCGCTCCCTCTGGTGCCGCAGCGCGGATGACAACCTCGTCTCTGGTGACCGCGGAGGCCTGATCGATGATCGCTTCCGGAATCGTCGCAGAGAAAAACAGCCGCTGGGTGTCACGCAAGGTCCGCTTCATCACATCGAATACAGGCTTCCCGAAGCCTGCATCCAGCATGCGGTCAGCTTCGTCGACTACGACCGTTTTGACTTCATGCAGCTTGACTTTGCGCTGGTCAATCAATTCTAGCAGCCTGCCTGGTGTGGCGACGATAAGCATCGGCTTTTTCTTCAGCCTCTCGATCTGGCGCTTTACATCCACACCCCCGATCAGTGGGAGAACAGCCGTATCTTGCCCAGGGAGCAATCCTTCAGCTACTCGGGCGATCTGCATGACCAACTCATGTGTCGGAGCCAGTACGATGGCCTGTACATCCTTTTTATCGAAATCTGCCTTGGACAGAATCGGCAGCAGATAAGCATAGGTTTTGCCTGTTCCGGTCGGCGATTCGACCAAGGCGTCTTTTCCTTCCCATATGACAGGAATCGCCTCGGCTTGCACAGGGGTCGGCGTCTCCATATTTTGTTCACGCAAACGTTCGAGAAGTGGTGCAGCAACATGTAAATCATCAAACGTGGTACTCACAAGAACCCTCCTGGCATGAAAATCTTGCATTGGGTAAGCTTACCACACTTTGCCCGGAGAAAACAGAGGTCACCCAAACAGGCGAAATCCTTTTAGGACCTCGCCCGTTCATCCCTAGCCGTTATTGGAATCCATACGGGTCTCCTGCTTTTCCTGCAGGTCGTGTCGATCCCGGCTTGTTGTCTGATTCCGGGTCCCCTTATCACTATTTCGGTACTCCTCTACTTCCTTCTGAAATTCTTCGTCGTATCCTCGCACAAGCCTCACCTCCTGCCTTTAGCTTTCCCGGCAGCCACTTTTCTTCATTCCTTGTAACTTTTTACCCGATTTTTCGTCCTAATGTAGTAGAAAGTTTTCCGAGAAAGTAGGAATGTCATGAGTGACACGATTCATACCTTATCGCGGACCCGTACACGCAAAAAAGCCGCTCGGCGAAGACCTTTGCGCTGGGTAAAGCGTTTCTTTCTTGTTTCTACCCTCTGTTTTACCACTTGTGCCTTTTTGGGACTTCTTTTTCTATTTGGAACCAAGGCAGGGGTAGAACTACGCGAATGGGCTGCCGGTACCTTGCTGACCACGCAGCATGATTACTGGGCTCCATACACATTTTTACCTGAAGAGAAGCTACAGGCTCTGAAACAGCAAATTACGAATCCAGAGGTGATCAATTCGGTACCGGAGTCGGATCCAGATCAGCAAACCGACGTCATCTACGGACCCTTGCCTGTGCCAATGCCTGAACCGGAAAAACCACGTGAACTGATTGAAATCGAAGATATATACGTATCTAAGGGCAGTTATTTTTTCAGAGGCAAGATCATGTACATCCGCGATCCCAATCGGGTTCATCTTC
>DASQMM010000023.1:0-9504 GCA_035645495.1 Brevibacillus sp.
TTCCGAATGAACATCGCCCTCGCGTCCTCTGGTTGGGCCTGCGAGGGCATACAGAAGCCCTGAAGCAGCTACACTTGCTGCTCGGCAGAAGGTTTGAGCTGCATCCGGGTCTTGCCTTTGATCGCAGGGAGTACAGCCCGCATATCACTTTGGCGAGGGGACCTAAGGGCGGCAGAGAAGGGCTGCCGTTAGCCGACTGGGACGAGCGGCTGCTTCAAGATGAACCGCCGCATTGGCAGGTGAACCACATCCATCTGTACCAATCCGAGCTGAAGCGGGAAGGAGCGGTACATACGATTATCCATACCAGCACGTTTGAGAAAGATCACAGCAAAAAACAAGCGGTGCTTGAATAGACTGGGAAGTAGGGATTAGGGAAGCCTTCCAAAAGGCGGTGGAAAACGGATGGGTGAGTTTACAACCGGCATTCTTTATCCACGCAAATACGAACCGAAAGTACGAAACGCCTTGTCCAGGACAGAGCAGCCGTACTTCCACAGAAACGTGAACAACGAATGGAACGCATTTTTCCTGGAAGACGAATGGTTGGAAACCTCGAAGACATTGTCGTTCTTGCTGCAGCTCTCCATGCAGCCGCTGCCATTGCTCTGGTTTCACGACGCGGAGGATAGCGGCTGGGGATTTCGCTTGTTTGATGCGGGCTGCGAGGTGTCGTCTGGGACGATCAGCTACTCGCTCGATGAGGAGATGGCGGAAGAGGAATTTGCCCGCCTGTACCCCCAGGTGGATTTGCAGGAAGAGATTCTGACCAGTGACGATGTGCGGAAAAAGTACGAGGAAATCCTGGATCGGGTGGTACGCTCGGAGTTGTATCGGCGAGAGGTGGGTAAAGGCATTACCCGGATCAAGCCGCAATCCTTCAACCGGATCGTGGGTCCCAAGCAAGTGCAGCAGCTCAGGTCATTATTTGATTTGCATCTGCTCACGGATGTGGACGACGAAACCGGGGCCTCCCTTTTATACGACTCTGTCGACCTGTTCAAGGAGATTCTGGGGATTGAGGAAATGGTTTGGGTCAATTACTCCTACTTGGCGAGTGGAGGACGTGAGTAGAGAACGGGCAAGCAAACAGGCAAAAACGGGCGGTGACGATCCGCCCGTTTTTGTGTTTACGGTTTTTTCCATTGTCCAAAAATTTCATCGATATCGAGCAGCATAATTAGCTTGTCGTCCAAGCGGGCGATTCCCTGCAGATATTTGCCTTCTACACCTGCGATAATCGGTGGAGCGGGCTCGATCAGGTTTTGCGGGATGTGCATCACTTCCGATACCGCATCCACGATAATTCCGAGATTCAAACCGTCCAATTGCAAATCGACAAAGCGCGTGTCCTCTGTTATCTCTAGCGGATCAAGCCCAAACATTTTGCGCAAATTGATAATCGGCAAAATCTTGCCGCGCAAATCGATTACGCCTTCTACAAAAACGGGCGATTTGGGAAAACGGGTCACGGGCAAGGGCTTGATGATTTCGCGTACGAGCGAGATGGAGAGCCCGTAGTATTCTTCCCCCATCTTGAACAGGATGTTCTGCACACTTGATTGTCCGTTCTCCCAGTCCATCCCGAGTGTCTGATTGGTTGTTTCCATGACAAATGTCCCTCCCCGAAAGCACTACACCATCTTTACCCATATTGTAGCATGGACAAACCATTCGGGGTGGGGAATATTTTTAAAGGATGCCTACGGATACGAGAACGACAAGGCCCAGACTGATGCCGAAGCTGAGAAAAACGTTTTTGCTAAATGCCATGACCAACAGACAGACGGCACTGGCGACGAGCGGGACCGGCTGAAAGACCCATTGCTGCCCGGAGGCAAACAAGGAGGGGAAGATCAGTGCAGCGAAGATCCCGACTGGAATAAAGCTCAGACCGTTGCGCATACGAGGGGACAGCCAATGATCCGGCATCTGCAAAAACGCTCGACGGGATAGATAGGTCAGTATGCTCATGAGAAGATACAGCCAGAACAGATTCATGCGCTTTCGACCCCCTTTGCCGCAGCGTCATCGGAATATGGAGGGGCAGTTGATTTTTGGTCAGGCAGCAGATAACCGACCCCAAATGCGACCAACCCGGCAATCAGCAAATGCAAGCCATTCGGCAGCAGCAAGGAGAAATAGACGGCCAACACGCCGCACATGATAAATGTCAGGATGCGAAGCCAGGAGGTCAACTGATAGTAGGCCAGGGCTAAAAACATTGCTGTAAAACTAAACCCGAGCCCAAGCGAGGCAGGATCTGGAATCCATTGCCCAGCTACAGTCCCAATCCAGGTGCCGAGGACCCAGGCCGCATGCAGGGAGAGACTAACGCCCAAAATGTAGGGCAACTGACTTGGAAAATGACGAAAGCGGTTCAGCGTAACGGCGTATTGCTCATCCGTCAGATAAAAGGCAAGCCCAGTCACCTGCCCAAATGAAAAACGCTGATAGTACGGAGACAGAGAAAGTCCCATCAAAAAATGGCGTGTATTCAGCAAGACGGTCGTGATGAGTATCGCCCACATACTGGCATGCTCTGCCAGCATGGAGATGGCGCTAAACTGGGCAGCACCCGAATAGACGAAAATCGACATGGCGACGCTCTCCCACGATGTGAGCCCGGCTTGCAAGGCCATCATTCCAAAGATAGCGCCAAACAAGATATAGCTGGCTGTGATCGGGAGCGCGTCCCATAAGCCGACACGAAATAAGGAAAGAGATGATTGGGCCCGATTCATCGGGAGACCTCCTTTTGCGAAGAGAGGATGCGCGTCAGAATGGACATCCCCGCATCAATCTGATCGATGTCTTCATGGGTGTAGCAAAGACGGATATAGGGCTGTTCAGCCTCGCGGAGCAAGAACATATCCCCGGAGGTGATCGACACGCCCGCCGCATGGCAGGTCTGCATCAGCGACCGAACCTTCATACCTTCAGGCAAGGAGATCCAGAAGTAAAATCCGCCGTCCGGTTTTTCGTAGTCGAGACCCAAAGCACGCAAGGGACGCAGATGGATTTCCATCTGTTCAGCCTGTTTTGCGTACTGCCTGGTGACGCGAGCCAGATGAGGACGCAAGGCGCCGTCTTGCAGAAAGCTGGCCAGTGCGTATTGGTTGAGTGTAGAGGTGGAGATGGTCAACTCCCGTAACCGCGCCATTCTTTGGATAAACGGCCTGCTGGCGGCTACCCATCCGATGCGCAAGCCGGGAAACAGCATTTTGGAGAAGGTATTCAGATAAATGACGTTCCCGCAAAGGTCCAATTCCTTGAGTGCAGGCGGTGCTTCTTTTTCCAAATGGAGGTGACGATAGGCGTCGTCCTCGACGATCGGGATGCCGTATTTTTCGCTGATAGAGAGAAGCTGCTTGCGCCTGACAAGGGACAAGGTGCTTCCTGTCGGGTTGTGAAAGGTAGGGACTGTATAGATAAAGCGCGGACGGGAACGGGCCAGGATGCCTTCCAGTACATCTATTCGCATGCCATCCCGATCTACTGGGACAGGAATGATCTGCATACCCAACGATTGAAAGAGTTGAAGCGAACCAAAATACGTCGGCATCTCAGTGACGATGCAATCGCCCTGACGTGCCAAAAGGGTGGTGATAAGATAAAGTCCCTCCTGCGAGCCGCTGGTTACACATACCTGATCCGGGGAAGAGATCTGTGCGAACCCCATCCACTTGATGAGATGCTCCCGCAGCTCCGGCAGACCTTGTACAGAGGTGAAAAAATAAGAGGGGGATCGCTCGGCAGCCCGTTTTACATGCTCGATCAACCCGGACTCGAAAATCGTGTGGCGGCCGCCGTCACCATGTGCAAAGTTGATTGTGTCCGGGTATCGGTCCGTAATAGACAAAAGCTCTTCCATATGAGAGGGGGAAGCGTGAAGATACTCATAGCGTTGACCTCCCCAATCCACCCGGGAAAAGGCAGGCAATGGCGGCAGCGGCTCCACATAACGGCCACTGCCCATCTTGCCGGCAATCAATCCTTCTGCCTCCAGCTCGGTATAGGCCCTGACGATCGTATTACGGCTTACCCCTAGTTGGACCGCCAGTTTGCGCTCTGGGGGCAAAAGGGAGCCAATTGGAAGATCGCCGCTCAAAATTTTATAGCGGAGCTCATTGTACACCTTTGTGTAGATCGGATTTCTCCCCATGAAATAACATCCTTTGTGAAATCATTATTTTCTCAATATACGGAAAATAGACGAGGAATAAAAGAGCCAATTCACCAAAACAAAAAAGCCACCTTTGCAAGATGGCATGAAAAAACAGACTTCCCTCATCGGTCGGTCTGTTCTCATTTGAAACAATGTCTTGATGCTCTAAGGCTCCTGAAGTTCTTTCAAGGAAATGCCTTGTTCCAGGGCAAACTCGAAATCTTCCACATCATAAAATTGAACGGGTACGACATATTCCAATATCCGATCCTGAAAGTCCGGCTGATCCGTGATCATCGGTACCTCAAAACGAATGGATGTAAGCAGAAGTTGTGTCTCGACAGGATCAAAAATTTCTCCCCACATGGCGTTGTCTTCTCCGTTTACAATCGTCAGGGTTACACCGTTTGGAAAGGTAAAGGGCACCTTGGACCAGGGGGCGACCAGGCCTTTTTCCAGCCGCTTGCGATTGAACGGATCGGAGAAGAACTTGCTCATTTCCTGCATTACCTTACGAACGTATTGATCGTCTCCAGCGAGTGGCATGATCGGTTCCGGGCTTTGGATGAACTCGTCCAATTCATAGATTGTCGATGCGGGTATCAAGTATTCTACCGGTTGCGACGGTGCCATCAATTCCCCGTAGATGGCGAGCATGATCGCTTCGATAACGAATGGTTTCGACATGCGACAACCCTCCTCGTAACCATCATACTGAAATTATGATGGGACAACAACCCCGCAGACGTCCTAATAGCCGAGGCTGATGCCTCGGCATGAAGGTTTCCTATTTTGTTTGGATTTGGTCGGTCCAGGCGTTATTAGTGTTCTGCAGCCTGGTTGGACCGTGAAAACCAGCGGAACGGATTGAGTGACCAGCGCGGCTGGTGCTTGGCAAAGCGTTCCTTGCGGCGAGTGAGGCGCTGCTGCATCAAATCCATTTCAAAGGTCACCCGGCGCATCTCCAATCGCAAAAACTCCTGCTTCTCTTCGATCTCAGCAATCTTTTCCAAAATTGTGGTCTGCATCTGGTTCATAGAGCGAAGCTGCGTCAGCTCTTGCTGGAAAGAAACCAGTGCTTCCTGGAAGGCGAACTCGACGTCACGATGAGGGCTAGCGGTCTCCAAGCTGGAGGATGCCGCAGTGACAGCCACTTCTTCCGTACCGTTCAATTCAGCAGCGACAAGCATCTCTTCTTGAATCAAGCCTTCTTCGATCATCTGGCGCTGAATTTCCCGCAGGGAGCTGTTGCCGTTATCTTTTCTTTCCTTCACTTCCTTCAACAATGCAAAACCGGCTTCACTGATCAGGTAGTGACCCTGCGGATTTTTCAGCCGCTCATTTGCCGGTACGAACAGGTCCAACCAGTTGCGCAAGGTACGAACGTGTACATCCAGGCGGTCAGCCACTTCTTTTGAAGCCATCCATACTTGTATATCCATCCGAATCACTCCCGTTTTTTCCTCTCGTATTCCCGGTGCGCTCATTATAGCACCATTTTTTACCGGGAAAGAGGAAATCGACAAAGGTTCTAAAAACTAGTGTCCGTTCGCGGCTTTTGGACAGATGCGCACTTTTTGTCAAAACGGGGGAGTCCACTCATAATGACCGGGACAGGCGCGTAGGATGGAAGGAATGGAGGAGTCAGGAGTGGGTGAGGTGAGGGCTGGCGATGCCATCGATGATCTGGATTGTTCTGTTGTCTGCCGCAGCAGCCAGCAGTATTGGCGGGCTTTTATTATGTCTGAGAGACTGGTCCAAGCAGGCCATGCTGGTGATGATCAGCGCGGGGGCAGGCTTGCTTTTGGCGATTACCTTTCTCGATTTGATGCCGCATGTATGGCGGGAAAAAGGCGAGCAGATGATGCCGTTTGTACTAGTCGGCTTTGCATTGGTCTACGTGCTGGAGATGTTCTCGCCCACCGGGAAAGAACGGGGAACGCCAGGCATGGTGGGGATTATGACGGGTTTTTTGCTTCACGCCTTTATCGAGGGAGTATCGCTGATCACGAGCTTTCGCCTTGATGCAGAGGTGGGCTTTTCGATCTTGTTTTCGCTGCTGCTGCACAAGATTCCGGACGGGATCGCAGTGGCTTCCCTCGTCTTGGCAGTCACACGTTCGCGGCGCAAGGCTGTCTGGGGAGCCGCTTCGCTCGGCATTGCCACTTGGGTGGGGGCATTGAGCATGGGGGCAGTCGGAGAGATTTTTCCCGCCAATTGGTCTGCGGTCATGCTGGCGATCACGACGGGAATTTTTCTCTATCTATCCGCCAGTCACCTGGTACCTTATATTCAGAAGGCGCGCAGCATGCAGCCCGGGATTACCTTTTTTGCGGCCATCATCGCCTATTTATTGCTGTCACTGTATCTGCATGGGTCACATACACATGTATAATCCTTCCTTTCGCCTGCCAATCTAAATCATGAGAAAAGCAGGCGAGTCTTTCGCAGAAAAGGAGAAGTGGCCACAATGAAGAATCGTGAGGAATCGCGTTTGGCGGATGATGTCTTGCAGTCGCAGGCTGAGTTTCCAGCCGTCGGTACACCGATAAATCCATTGGCAGATGGCTGGATGTTTGCTGGCGGAGAGCTTTTATCCGATCCGGGTGACAGCGAATAATCCGTATCTTGTGAATTCCCTTTCCAGTTCTCTCTCGAAACCGCGGACAAGATCAGGTATAATGGCGGGAGATTGCTGGAAAGGGGCGCATACATAATGAATTCATTGTTACAGGGAAAAAATATTGTAGTCATGGGTGTAGCCAACCACCGCAGCATCGCCTGGGGGATCGCGCAATCGCTGCATAAAGCAGGAGCGAATCTGATCTTTACCTACCAGGGCGAGCGCTTGCGTGAGAATGTAGCCGAGCTGGCTGCCAAGCTGGGAGGCGAATCTCTCCTGGTCAGCTGCGACGTAACCAAGGATGAGGATGTGGAAGCGGCATTTGGCGTGATCCGCGAGAAAGTCGGCGTGATTCACGGTCTGGCTCACTGCATCGCGTTTGCCAAAACAGAAGAACTGGAAGGCGAATTCATCAATACCTCTCGCGACGGATACGCGCTGGCGCAGGACATCAGTGCCTTCTCGCTCGTAGCAATCGCTCGTGCTGCACGTCCGCTGATGACAGAAGGCGGTAGCATCGTTACCATGACGTACCTGGGCGGCGAGCGTGTCATCCCGAACTACAACGTCATGGGCGTGGCTAAAGCAGCTCTGGATGCTTCTGTACGTTATCTGGCTAGCGATCTGGGCAAGGAGAACATCCGCGTCAACGCGATTTCTGCAGGTCCAATTCGTACGCTGGCTGCGAAGGGAATCAAAAACTTCAACTCCGTGTTGAAGGAGATCGAGGAAAAAGCGCCTTTGCGCCGTACGATCGATCAATCCGAGGTAGGCGATACCGCACTGTTCCTGATGAGCCACCTCTCCAGAGGCATCACCGGCGAGATTTTGCACGTGGATGCAGGCTACAGCATCATGGGAAGCTAAGATATGGAATGAAAAACCCCCTTTCTGCGCACACTAGTGAAAATGTGCGAGAAAGGGGGTCTTTTCATGTATTTGCCATTTATTTCCAATATGGAAGAATTCATGATCTACATGGGAAGCGGCTTTCACTATCTACCGTCCCATTTCAGCGATGAAGCGGGAGGGGCGGGTCTTGCGCCCGAAACGCTCGCGGGGGATGCCGATGCTCAAGCTGAGCCGGGCACGGGTAATCGCCACGTATAACAGTCTGCGTTCTTCTTCAAGTGCGGCTTGACCGCCTTTGCGAAGCTCGTCCAAGGTGTACTCGTGAGGCAGCGCGCCTTCGACGAGATCGGGCAGGAAGACGTGGTCATATTCCAGCCCTTTTGCCCGATGGATACTCAGAATCGAAACAGCTTCATCTGGGAGTGGACGATTTGTACGCCACTCTTTTTCCTGTTGGCTCATTTTATCGATATAAAGCAGAAAGTCCGAGATGGTAGCGTGTCGCTTGGCTGCGCTAACCAACTGCTGCAGTTCATCGCTCCAGCGTTCCCGGCCATTTTCCCGCTCTTTGGCCCGTTTTCGCAGATAATCGCGAAGCTTTCCATCCTCGTAGATCAACTCGAGCGCTTGGGCAGGGGTAGCGTGGCGGCAGTCTGCCAGGATGTCGGCGATCGCCTGCAGATGCTTGCGCTGGTACGGCTTTAACTGCGGCAAGCGGGGGAGAATATGCAGAATCGGCTCATCCTCCAGAATCGCCTGACTCCTGACTACATTCCATAGATCCGCCGAGATGTAGAGAGTGGGCAAAATCTCCTTGAGTGCATCCGTATCATCCGGGTTCAGGGCGAGACGCAGGTAATGGAGCGTCCAGCGAACGGTCTGCCGCTGGTAGAAGGATTCTTCCTCCTGTGAGTAGTGAAACGGGATGCCTGCCTCGCTCATGCGCTCCAGAATCGGACGTGCCGACTCATTGGTACGAAATAGGATCGCACAATCTCCCAGCGAGACGCCTTGCTCTTTGCGATGGAGGATCTCATCAACGATGCGCGAAGCCTGTTCTTCTTCATCTTCGGTCTCGAACAAATACGTCTCTCCTTCTTCGTGATGGAAGGTGAGGCACTCCTTTTCCCAGCGGGAGCGGTTGTGCCCGATCAAGGAGTAGCTAAGCCCGACGATCGACGTGTGCGAGCGGTAATTGACTTCCAGCGTGATGGATTTTGCCTGCGGAAAATCCTTGGTGAAGCCCAGGATGTAATGCGGATCGCTGCCGCGAAAGCCGTAGATGGACTGGTCATCGTCACCGATCACGCACAGATTGTTTTGCGGAGCGGCCAGCAGTTTAACCATCTCGTACTGAATCTTGTTGATATCCTGGAACTCGTCGATCATCACATGGGTGAGGCGCTGCTGGTAGCGTGCGAGCAGCTCGGGCTGTTCCCGCATCATCTCGTAACAGCCGATCAGCATATCGTCGAAATCAAACCAATTGTGCTTCTGTTTGGCAGCCTCATAGAGCGGGTAAAGCTGCCACGCAAGCCGCTCATCATCGTTGGCTCCTTCTCCGGTACTTGCATTGTGCGGAAGGATGTATTCATTTTTCCAGCGACTGATGATGGACAATGCTTCCAGCATCTCATTTTCTTTTAAAGCCAGCAGGTCATCGTGGCCCAAAAGGATGCCTGACTCGCGCAGCAATCGCCATTTCTGCCAGTCTTTTTTCAACAGGCGCTGCGGATTCCAGCGCTCGGGCTGATGATGCAGCAGCATGCGGTAAAAGATGCTGTGAAAGGTGCCTGCCACCAGCTCACGGGCTTGTCTGGCAGGAAGCTCACGAGAAATGCGTTGGCGGATCTCATCGGCC